>JASFOZ010000156.1:0-8407 GCA_050116255.1 Desulfarculaceae bacterium | reverse complement strand
CCGCCTTTTCCACCAGTATCTGCAAAAGGCGCTGGATGCGGATGGTGGAATGAATCTCTTGGTTCATCTCCACCAGGGCGCTGAGCTCCCGGTTTTTTCTGGCGATCAAATCAGGGGATATGGGCTGTGCCTGGCTGGGATTGCTCATTTGCTTCTCCCACTCATTTTGCGCTTGCGGCCGCCGGTCATGCCGAGGTCAGGCCGCAGGCTCCGGCCTCAGAGCCGGACTCCGAACCAAAAGCCTTCCCGCACCGCATGCAGCAGGTTGCGGGGCCGCCGGGCGTCCCCGATACAGGCCAAGGTCAGGCCCGGGCAGCAGTCGCTGGGTATAGAGGGCAGGGGCCGGGATACATGGCCTGTGCTCCAGATGATCCGGTCGGCGGCAAGTTCCTGGTCGCGGCCGTCTTCTTGATACTGAATCAGATTGCCGTCCACCCGGCGGACCTCCGCCCTGGTCAGCAATCTAATTCTATCATCTTTTTGCATACGCTCTAGCAGATCAAAGCGGCTGAGAGGTTCAAGTTGAGAGGCCGGTGAGTCCAGGGCCTCTAAAACAGTAACCCGGTTGCTCTTGTGGGCCAAGGTTAGGGACAGCTCGCAGCCTACCGCCCCGCCGCCGATAAGGGCTATATCCTGATTGCGCTCTGCAAATCCCGAGGCAATGGCGTCTTCGGCAAAAAGCGGCTCCGGGTCGGAGATTTGGATCCCCGCCGGCACCATTGGCCTGGCCCCGGCCGCCCAGGCCAAGACCCTTGGCTGCATATCATCCAGCAGATCCAAGGAAAAGGGGGTCTCCAGCCTCAGCTCCACCCCTAAATGTCTAAGGCGGCGGCGCTGAAACTCAACCACCTTGGCCAACTTATGTTTGTGCATCAGCCGGCTGGCCAAAAGGCAAGCGCCTCCCAAGTGAGGGGTTTGCTCGATCAGGACGGTGTCGTTCCCCCTTTGGGCGGCGTAGATGGCGGCGGCGCAACCGGCGGGCCCGCCGCCGACCACCAAGACCTTGGCGCCGGAGCCCTTGCCTGAAGCAAGACCGTCCTTTTCCCATCCCACCTCCGGGTTCACGGCGCAGCCGATGGGCTTGTTTTCAAAGAGCCTCTGCCGGACGCAGCCTTCGTTGCAAGAGATGCAGTGCCGTATGCTGCGCTCCTCACCTGCCCAGACCTTGGCCGGCCACTTAGGATCAGCGATCAGGGGCCTGCCCATGGAAGCCAGGTCCACTTTTTTTTGTTGCAAGGCCTTTTCCATTGTCTGGGCATCGCGGAATGGGCCCACGCCAATTATGGGTACAGGGTCTTTGAGGCGCTTTTTCACCTTGGCCAAGGTGTTCAGCCGCCAGGACTGCTTATAGGACATGGGCTCCAAAAGGGAGCAGCAGGAGCGGTTGATTTGATAATGGGTGCCCACGGTCAGGTCCAGGCAGTCCACACCCGCCTTTTGCAGCATCTCCGCCACCAGCGCCGCCTCATGGGGCCCCATGCCGCCGGGCAGAAACTCCTCTGCGTTGAGCCTGAAGATCAAGGGATAATCCGGCCCCACCAAGCTACGCGTCTGGCGCACGATCTCCAGGGCGAACCGGGCACGGCCGGCGCTGTCGCCGCCGTATTGGTCCGTCCGGGTGTTGGTCAGGGGGGATAAAAACTGGGCGATCAAGTAGGCATGCGCCCCGTGGATCTGCACTGCATCAAAGCCGGCCTGCTGGGCCCGCAAGGCCGCCTGGGCGAACCGGCGCACCAGGCCGGGGATCTCGTCCGCCTCCAGGTAATGGGGCGAAAGCGAGTACAGCCCCTGGGCAGCCGGGGAGGGCGCCACCGCCTGGGCCCCGTACTCAGGGGCCTTTTTAGCCAAGGCGCCGGCGTGGTTGAGCTGCAGGGCGCACAAGGTCCCCTGTTGGTGGATGGCCTGGGTGAGGCGGAACAGGCCGGGAATGAACCGGTCTTTATCCGCGCGCAGCTGAGTGGCTCCGGAGACGCCCACCGGAAAGTCGATATTGGCGTTCTCCACGATGATGAGGCCCACCCCGCCTTTTGCCCGCTGCCGGTAGTAGGCGATCTGACAGTCTGTGACTTCACCCTCAGGACCGGCGAAGCTGGTGGCCATGGGCGCCATAACCAGGCGGTTGGGCAGCTCCATGGTCTTGATCTTGAGGGGAGAGAAAATATGGGGATAGCGTGAAGATGTCTGTATAAACACCGTCATCTCCTGGGATCGTAGGATTAACTAGCAGCAGATTGTTGAAATCGGTGGAAACCCCTTTGGGCAGTTACCCCGCAGCATCGACCTGTTCTCTTTTTTCCCGGGTCCACTGAGAGCATATCATAGGCCGGCCCTTGAATGCCCGCTCCCAACACAAGCGGCAATGGGGCTCGCAGGCTGTGATCTCTGAGGCACGTCCCTCACGGGCCTTACGGGGCCACTCAGGATCAGCCAAAAGCACTCTGGCCAGGCCGATGAGGTCGGTTTTGCCTTGCCCTAAAAGCGCTTCAGCCATCTCCGGGGTCTGGATGCGGCCGGCGGCGATAACCGGGATGGAGACCGTTTTCTTGACAGCCTCGGCCAGGCCGGTCATATAGCCGGGGCTGCGGTCCTGCTCCTTAATCTCGGGCAGGAAAAAAGACTCATAGGTGCCGCCCATGACCGAAAGATAGGCCAGGCCCGCCTGGGCCAGGCCGGGGGCGGCCTCCAGGCTCTGCTCCAGCCGGAGCCCCTGGGGCAGCCACTCGTCGGCCAGGAAGCGGTAGCCTATGGGATAATCAGGCCCCACCGCCTGGCGCACCGCGGCGATCACCTCCAAGGGAAAACGCATCCGCGCCTGCATAGGGCCCCCATAGTCGTCTGAGCGCAGGTTGGTGCGCGGGGATATGAACTGGCTCAGCAGATAGCCGGTGCCGCCGTGCAGCTCCACCAGGTCGAATCCGGCCTGCCGGACCCGGCGGGCCGCCTGGGCGAAATCCTGGGTAATGGCGGCCATGGCCTCTTGGCTCAGCTCCTGGGGGACCTTTTTCCCGGCAGCCACCGGCGAGGGCGCCACCGGCTCCGGGGAGAAGGCAAAGCGGCCGGCATGGTTGATCTGTAGGCCCGCCCGGGCGCCCCCCAGCTTTATGGACTGAGACAGGCGGGTTAGGCCATGGCAAAAGCAGTCGTCATCCACGCGCAGGGCAAAGGGAGAGCCCATGCCCTGCACAGATACAGCGGCGTTCTCCACCACCACCAAGGCCGCTCCGGAGGAGCCCATCTCTTGGTAATGAGAGAGCATAAGGGGGGTGACTTCCCCTTTTTGATTGGCATAGCCGGTGTATAGGGGAGCCATGGTGATGCGGTTGGCAAGCTCCACCGCACCCAGGCTCAGGGGCGAAAAAAGTTCGGCAAAGGCGGTCACGGCTTTTTTCCGATCCATGCGGGTAAGACGGCGCCTATGGCGATGGAGATTCCTCCGGCCATAAAGGCCCAAAAGTAACCCTGGGTAAGGTCAAACAAATGCCCGGCCAAAGTGGGCCCGATGGTTCCGCCGATGGTGGCGCCCATTATGAGAAGGCCGAAGATGGAGCCCATGGCCTTGAGGCCGAAAAACTCTGAGGCGGCCAGAGGAAAGACAGAAGCCGCCCCTCCATAGGAGATGCCGAACACCAAGGTGAACAGCCAGAGATCGAAGGGGGACCTGCTCCAGGCCAGCCAAAGCATGGATGCAGCCTGAAAGGCCAGCAGCAGCACCAAGGACCTCTTGGTGCCCATGCGCTGGGTGGCCATGGCCAAGACCACCCGGCCCACCACGCTCATACCTCCCACCGTGGCCAGCATGGCCGCGGCGATCTCGCGGGATATGCCCAGGTCAGTGGCATAGGGCACCAAATGAACCATGGTTATGGCCATGCCCAGCACCCAGAAGCCATGGATCAAAAAAAGCAGCCAAAAGGTCCGGATACGCAGCACCTCCAGCAGGCTGTGAGAGGGCCCGGTCTCGGGACCGGCCTGTACACCTTGGTTCCCTTCAGGGGCTAGAGCCTGTTCCTCCAGGCCCAGAGGCATAAGGCCCTTTTCTCTTGGGTCTTGCCTGACCAAAAACGCCGTAGCAAAATAAACCGCCCATATCAGAAGCCCCATAAAGAGGGCGGCCTGACGCCAGCCCATCAGTTCTATGAGCCGGCCGAAGATGGGCGGAAAGATCAAGGTGCCCAGGCCAAGGCCGGAAACCACGATGCCCACGGCCAGGCCCTTTTGGCGTACGAACCAGCGCGACACCGCCGCCGCCGTGGGGGAGTAGGCGGTTCCCACCCCAATGCCCACCATGAAACCCCAGGTCAGGAAAATGATGCCTGCGCTGGTCACGGTGCTGGAGAGGACGCAGCCCGCCCCCATGATGGCTCCGCCCAGGGCCAATGTCTTGCGCAGCCCGAAGCGGTCGGCCAGATAGCCCATCAGCAGGGAGGCGACGCCATAGGTGAGAAAGTTCACCGAAAAGACCGCGGATAAAAGGGCCCGCGAGGCGGACCATTCCCCCAGCCAGGCCTTGAAGAAGACCCCAAAGGAGTAAAGCACCCCAAAGGCGGTGGTGGTCAGGCAGACGGAGGCGCCGGTCACCACCCAGCCGTAGAAGATCTTGCTCTGTTGTGGTGTATTGCTGCTCATGGTGTATCCGCGATCCTAAGGATGGAGGGCATTGATGAGGCTCCTGGGAAGACACATATTAACACGGCTGCTTGCCGGTTATAATCCCTTGACCGCCCCGGCATGTACACGGGATTTTTCCTGAATCAGGGAGCGTATGGGAGGCACAGTCGTTTTTATAGTCCGCAGCGGTCGCGCACTTCCTGGCTCTGGGACAAGAAGCTGCGGTCGCCCTGGCATTTCACCGTGCCCTTTTCCAGCACATAGCCCCGGTCAGAGGCCTTGATGGCCACCCGCGCGTTTTGCTCCACCAAAAGGATGGTCAGGCCCTCCTCCCGGCTGAGCCGGGTGACGATTCGCATAAGCTCCTTGACCACGATGGGGGCCAGCCCCTCGCAAGGCTCATCCAGGAGCATCAGCCGGGGGTTGCCCATCAGCCCCCGGGCCACGGCCAGCATCTGCTGCTGTCCGCCGGAGAGGCTGCTGCCGGGGTCGTTTTGTTTATTCTTAAGGATGGGGAAGTACTCATAAGCCCGGTCCAGATTTCGGCCTATCGCCTCCGCGCTCAGCTTGCGGGCGCTCTTGGTGCCCATAATCAGGTTCTCTCTTACACTCAGCTGGGGGAAGATGCGGCGTTCCTCAGGAACGTAGCTTATGCCCAGGCGGGCCACCTGGTGGGCCTTGACCCCTCCCAGCTCCCGGCCTTGGTACTTTATACTCCCTTGGCGCGGGGGGGTGAGCCCCATTATGGACTTCAAGGTGGTGGTCTTGCCCACGCCGTTGCGGCCCAAAAGGCAGACGATCTCTCCAGCCTCCACCTGCAGGCTTACCCCCTGGAGAATATGGCTTCTGCCGTAGAAGGTGTGAATGCCTTGCACCTCAAGCATCGGTTTCTTCTCCGAAGTAGGCGGCCTGGACCTCGGGATTGGCCTTCACCTCTTGGGGCAGGCCCTGGGCCAGGACCTGGCCCTGGTGCAGCACGATTATGCGGTCGGAGACCTGGAAGACCACATCCAGGTCGTGCTCGATGAGCACGATGGTGGTTTGTTCCCTGACCTTTTTAAGCAGGTCGCTGGTGGCCCGGGTCTCTGAAGGCGTCATGCCCGCGGTGGGTTCGTCCAAAAGGAGCAGGGAGGGCCGCGAGGCCAGGGCTATGCCCATCTCCAGATAGCGCTGGTCGCCGTGGGAAAGATTGCCGGCCAGCTCGTTTTTATACTCCCCCAGGTTGAGCAGGTTCAAAAGCCGCTCCGCCTCCTCCAGGGGCCCGCGCCAGCGGTTCACGAGGCCCATAAGCCCCATTTTACCCAGGCGGCCCTGGCTGGCCAGGCGCAGGTTCTCGAAAACGCTCAGCCCCTGAAATATGTTGGTTATCTGAAAGGAGCGGGCCAGTCCCCGCCGGCAAAGCTGGTCAGGGCCGGCGCGGGTGATGTCTCGGTCCTCAAAGGTGATCGTGCCTTGATCCGGGGTATGCACCCCGGTGATCAGATTGAACAGGGTGGTTTTGCCGGCGCCGTTGGGGCCGATAATGGAGACCACCTCCCCCTGCGCGATCTGCAAAGACACCGAGGCCACCGCCATCAAAGCGCCGAAGGACTTGCTTACACCTCTAGCCTCAAAGAACACGGCTTAACTCTCCAGGCCCCGGGAGGAGAACAACCCCCAGAGGCCGCCCCGGAAAAATATCACCACCAGCATAAAGAGCCCGCCGGTTACGATGTGGTACCACTCAAAGAAGGAAGAAAGAACGGTCTCAAAGAAGGTGAGAAACACCGCCCCCACCATGGGCCCGATCAAGGTGCCCAGGCCGCCCAACAGAGTCATCACGATCACCTTGCCTGACATCAAAAAATGAAGCTGCTCCGTGTCGGCGAAGGTCTTGAACAGGGAGTACCAAGCCCCGCTCAGGCCGGAGAACACCCCCGAGATCACAAAGGCTATGACCTTGTATTTTTTCAGGTTGAAGCCCAAAAACGCCACCCGGTTTTCATTGTCCCTTATGCCCCTGAGCACACGGCCGAAAGGCGAGCTCACCAGGCGGCGGCAGGCCAGGTAGGAGAGGTAGGCAAAGGCCACGGCCACATAATAAAAGTTAAAGGGTTCTTTTAAATCGACCTTGGCCAGGAGCAGATTCAGCTGTGGCACCGGAATTCCCACGATGCCGTCGGAGCCGCCCAGGGCCGGGGTATGGAACACGATCCGGTAGAGCACTTCGGCAAAGGCCAGGGTGAGTATGGCGAAATAGATACCCGTGGCCCGGATGGAGAGGAACCCCACCACCAGGGCCATAAGTCCCGAGACCACCGCCGAGACGGCTAGGGCCAGCCATATGGACTGACTCACGTGGATGACCATGACCGCCAGGGAGTAGCCGCCCAGGCCGAAGAAGGCGGCATGCCCAAAGGAGGCGATGCCGGCGTATCCCATTATCAAATCCAGGCTCATGGCGAAGACCGCCAGGATCACCGCCTCCACCGCCAGCATGGTGTAGTACCTGGAGATCAACAGCGGCACCAGGCATATTCCGGCCAGGATCAAAAGGTGCCATATCCAGATGCGCTGAGCCGTTTTCGGGGCTGGGGGAGCACTTAGGGCCATAGGCATTACTTCTTTCCGAACAGGCCGCTGGGTCTTAAGATTAAGGTTATTATCAAAACCACGAACACCAGGGTTTCGGCCCAGGTGGGTGATATCCACAAAGAGGCCAAGGCCTCCACCTCCCCGATGAGAATACTGGCCACCAGGGCCCCGGCGATGCTGCCCATCCCGCCCACGATCACCACGATAAAGGCCCGCAGAATGGCATCCAGGCCCATGGTGGGATAGACGAAGTAGATGGGGCTCATCAGCATTCCGGCCACAGCGGCCAGGGCCACGCCGGCGGCGAAGGTGTAGGTGTAAACCCAGTTTACGTTTACGCCCAAGGCCAAGGACATCTGCCGGTCTTGGGAGGCGGCGCGCAAGGTGGCTCCGGCGCTGGTGCGGTGCAGAATGAACCAGATGATGATCAGGACCAGGATTCCCAGGCCCAGTATCAATAAACGGTAATTGGGGTAGATCATGCCCAGCAGGTCGATGGTTCCGGGCACGGGCACCTCCACCCGCTTGGTGATTCCGCCCCAGACCAGCCTGGCCGCCTCCCGCAGGATCATTCCCAGGCCAAAGGTGAGCAGCAGGTGAAAGATGGGATCTTTGCCGTATAAGGGCCTGAACAAAATCGTTTCAGTCAGGAGCCCGAAAAGCCCCACCCCGATTCCGGCCAAGATAAGGGCCAGCCAGAAGTTGTCCACCACAAAAAGCAGCGAGTACCCGAAAAAGGCCCCCAGCATGTAAAACTCGCCGTGGGCGAAGTTGACCACGTCCATCAGGCCGAAGACGATGGTCAGGCCCAGGGCGATCAGGGCGATGATTACTCCCCATACCAGTCCGTGCAGAAGTTGCGGGGCTAATACATAGATAAAATAGTCAAACAAGGCAGCCCTCTGGGTTGAGGGGCGCCAAGGGAGGCATCTTCCTCCCTTGGCGCCTGTTTATAGAGCTACTTAACTTCCGCGAAAATCTTACGTTTGCCACCCTCGATCTTGATCATATACACGGTGAGCGAGGTCTGATGCGATTTGGGCTTCATGGTCTTGGAACCTTGGGGGCCGGTGAAGTTGGAGCCTTCCAGGGCCTTGATCACCTTGTTCGTGTCCGTTGACCCAGCCTTCTTGATGGCCTGGGCCAGCCACATGATCGCCTCGTAGGAGCTGACCGAGAACTTACTGGGGGCGCTGCCGTAGAGCTTCTTGTACTTGGTCAACCA
>JASFOZ010000155.1:0-8413 GCA_050116255.1 Desulfarculaceae bacterium | reverse complement strand
GAGGCGCCCAGAAATGAAGAGGCCAAGACTTAATGCCTGATGACAGATGAGTTGTAGATAGCATCGGTATTTGCACTGTTTGCCCTGGATAGGGCCGAGCTCTTTTGAAGATGTCGGCCGTCTGACCGGGGGGCCGCCAAAAATGGCTGGCCTGAACCCTGGCAAGGCCCTGTCCCCAGCAACTCTCCTGGTCCCAGCACCGGTCTCTTTGTTGCCCTAAGCAGTTAGCCCTGGGTATAATCGGCTGAAACCAGACCAGGCGAGCCGATTATGCCCATATATGCCCTCATACCTCGCCAGCTTGAGAAAAAACCACGGAGGCGGGCCTGGGAAGGGCCCTTTCAGGCTGGTATAGCCTTGGCCCTGCTTGTGTTTGCCGCCGCCCTGACTGCCTGCGGACCAGAGGCTGCGGAGCCTAGTCCCCAAGCCAGGGCGTTTGTAAGCCAGGTCAAGTCCGCCTTGAGCGGACTGACACCTTTGCTTGTGGCCCCCCTGGTTAAACAAGACGTCAAGGCCGCCGAGGAAATCCTGGGCCAACACCTGCACAAGGCGGCCCGGAACGGAAAACCGCCGCCCTATCAAGTGGGGTTGTTGGACTCTCAGGGCCGGTTTTTCGCCAGCTCCGACCCTTTGTCTGCTAAACAAAAAATGCCCCAGGCCGCCTTCTCCGGGATAGATTACTCCAATTATCAAATAGTGAACAAAATCCGGAAAAGCCGCCGGATCGTGCAAGGTGTGTTATACCTTGCTGAAGCCAAGGCATTTATGGTGGCAGGGCCTGTTCTTAAAGAGGGCGAGCTGGTGGGGATCTTGGGCCTGATGTTTTCTTATAGTTACCTGACTGACAAGGCCGGCCTAAGCCAAGAGGAGTTTTTGGCCTTGGAGTTAGATCAATGAGCCAAGGCTGGTCAAAGTGAAGCCAGACCACCGGAAATACCGAATTGATCTGGGCCCCGCCCCTGACGGCGCCTTGGCGGTCTCCCTTTCCGGACGCCTGTACATCAACAATTATGAAGGCGCGGTAGGTGATTTCTCCGCCATCCTGGCCAAGGACCGGCCTCTGGCGGTGGTGTTGGAATTGGGGGGGCTGGAGTATCTGGACAGCGCCGGGGCCTTGGCCCTCTATATGATGGAACAAAAGGCTCAGCAAGACGGGGTCTCCTTCCGCATGGCCAATTTGAGCAGGGCGGCCCAGGGCATCCTCTCTTTGGTCGATCCCCAGGACTTAAAGGCCGCTCCCATGATCAGCGACCAGAGGCAGGGGGGCTTCATCGAACAGGTCGGTGAGTCTTCTTTGCATTTATGGGACGATTTCGTGGGGGTGGTTTCTTTTTTGGGCGAGTTCATGTCCGCCCTCTTTAGGTCCCTGATCAATCCCCGCCTGGTGCGCTGGACGGACGTGCTGGTTTATATGGAAAGGGTGGGTGTGAACGGGCTGCCCATCGTGGGGCTGATAGGCTTTCTTTTAGGGCTTATCATGGCCTTTATGTCCTCCTTGCAGCTTCGCAACTTCGGGGCCAATATCTACGTGGCCTCTTTGGTATCGGTGGCCATGGTGCATGAGCTGGGGCCGATCATGACCGCAATCCTGGTGGCGGGGCGCTCGGGCTCGGCCTTTGCCGCGGAGATAGGCACCATGCAGGTGAATGAGGAGGTGGACGCCCTGAAGGTGATGGGCTACGATCCCACCACTTTTTTGGCCATCCCCAAGGTGCTGGCCGCAATGCTGACGGTTCCCCTGCTGACCTTCTACGCAGACCTGACCGCCATCATCGGGGGGATGCTGGTGGGCGTGTTGGGCCTGAACCTCACGGTCTACTCATACCTGCATGAATCATTTAACTGGCTGGTCCCCTGGGACATGGTCAAGAGCCTGATCAAGTCAACCGTCTTCGCCCTGATCATCGCCGGCATCGGCTGCCAGCGCGGTTTTACGGTGCGCGGCGGGGCCCAGGCGGTGGGAACCGCCACCACCTCAGCGGTGGTTACGGCCATGTTCCTGATTATCGTGGTGGATTCCATCTTCGCCATCCTGTTCTATCATGTGTTGTGAGGCTTTAAAATGGACGCCGCCCAGAGCATAATCCAGGTGCAAGAGCTCACCGCCCGTTTTGAAGAAGAAACGGTTCTGGAAGACGTGAGCCTGGAGGTGGGCCGGGGAGAGGTGGTGGTCGTGGCCGGCGGCAGCGGATGCGGCAAGTCAACCCTGCTCAAGCACATAATCGGCATCCATGCACCGGCCTCGGGCACGGTTTTGGTCAACGGAGTGGACATCAATCAGGCCCCGGAGCGGCAAGTGAGAGAGGTGCGCAGCAACATCGGGGTCCTGTTCCAGGCAGGCGCCATGTTCGGGTCCATGACCCTGTTGGAGAACGTGATGCTGCCCCTGGGGGATTTTACCGCCTTGCGCAAAAAGGCGGTGCGCCAAGTGGCCCGGATGAAACTGGCCATGGTGGGTTTGGCTGGATACGAAAATCACTTGCCCTCGGAAGTCTCCGGAGGCATGGTTAAAAGGGCCGCTTTGGCCCGGGCCATCGCCCTGGACCCGCTGGTTTTGTTTTTCGATGAGCCTTCGGCGGGGCTGGACCCCGTCACTTCGGCTGAGATGGACCGTTTGATGATCAGCCTCAACCAGGGCCTGGGCACCACCATGGTGGTGGTCACCCATGAGTTGCCCTCGATATTTGCCATCGCCCACCGGGTGATTATGCTGGATAAATCGGCCCGGGGGATTATCGCCCAAGGAACGCCCCAGGAGCTGCGGGATAACTCCACTGACCCCAGGGTGGTCAATTTCTTCCAGCGCCGCCCCGGCGGCAGTCAGATGGATTCGGCCATATGAGCCTATGCCAGATAACCTTAGAGTGATGGAGCGATGACCCAAAAGGTATCCCGGTTCAAGGTGGGCATCTTCGTTATCCTGGGCTTGCTGATGACCCTGGCGGGCATCGTCTATCTGGGGGCCTCACGCTACCTGCAGGACGCGGACACTTATGTGACCTTTTTCAATGAGTCGGTCCAGGGCCTGGCCAAGGACTCGGTGGTCAAGTACCTGGGCGTGAGCGTGGGCAAGATCTCCGATATCCGGGTGGCGCCGGATTACAATCTTATCGAGGTGGTTATCAAGGTCGACTTCGCCGTGGACCTGAGCAAAGAGATGGTGGCCCAGCTCAAGACCGTGGGCATCACCGGCATAACCTTTGTGGAGCTGACCAGGCGGGACCCCGGCGAACCCGATCTTTCCCCTAAGATAACCTTTCCCACCGAGTATCCGGTCATCCCCTCGAAGCCCTCGGAGGTGGCCCGCATTTTGTCGGTGGTCGACCGCCTGGCCGGCCAGATGCAGAAAGTGGATTTGGCCGCCTTGGCCCAGCGCCTGCAAGAGGTTCTGGATGCCTCCCATGCCCTGGTGGGAGGTGACAAGGTCAAGGCAATCCTGGCCAAGGTGGATTCAGCAGCCGCCCGTCTGGACAATATCATGGCCCGGACCGAGGCCAAGCTGGCTGCCTTGGACCTGGAAGGAGTGATGGGGGAGGCCAAGGAGGTCATGGCCGAGGGCCGCCGGGCCGCCAAGCAGGGAGGCCTGTTGCTGGCCGAGGGCCGCCAGACCGTGGCCGCAATCCGCCAGCAGATAATTGAGATGGACCTGCCCGGCGCCGCCCGCAAGACCGAATCTTTGCTGAGCGGGCTGGATGCAGGCTCCCGGGATCTGATGGGCGAGCTGAGGGAGGCGAGCCAGACCCTGACCAAGGCCAGCCAGAACCTGGAGCAGCTGCTCCAGCGCCTGGAACAAAGCCCCTCTCAACTCCTGTTCAGCAGCCCTCCGCCCCCCCGCCAGATAGATTAGAGGTGACCATGGCCGCTTTGTTTCCGCTTTCTTTCGTCAGGCCCGGGGTCAAGGGCCTCTTCCGGGTTTTTCTGGGACTGTTGCTGGCTTTGCTGTTGCTGCCCGGCTGCCTGGGCAGTCAGGCGCCCACCATGATCAGGCAATGGGTTCTGGAGTATGATACCCCGGCCATAAGCGGCTGCAGCCGGCTGCCTGCGGTGATCGAGGTGGTGCGCTTCAGCACTGCCTGGGCCTTTAACAGCCAGGAGATGGTCTACCAGCCCCAGGCCCAGGAGCGGGGGGTCTATCCCTATCACCGCTGGCGCAAGAACCCCGGGGATATGGTGGGCGACCTGCTGGTCAGGGATCTGCGCCGAAGCGGCCTGTTCAAGGCGGTGCTCTCGCCTTCCCAGGCCGGAGGGGCCCGCTTCAGGCTGGAGGGCGGGGTGGAGAGGTTTTTAGAGGTGGACCAGGCCCAGGGCTGGCGGGCCGAACTCCGGCTGGTGCTGACCCTTATGGACCTGGATCAAAAGAACCTGCCTGACCGGGTGATTCTGCAAAGGGAGTATCAGGCGGATGCGCCCATCCAGCCCAAAGGGGCTGCCGGTCTGGCCCGGGCCATGAGCCGGGCCCTGGCCCAGGTCTCGGCCCAGGCCCTGGCCGACATCTGCCAGGCGGCGGGCAAGGCCCTGGAGAAGACAAAGGAGCAGTAGGCCCTGGGTCCGGGAGTTTGGTTTCTCCGTGCGATGTGGGAGTGCACGCCTTTACTGAGGCAGGGCTGGGCCTTTAGTAGTATCTGGTTTTGACCATGGACAAAAACGATCTTTTGCGCCAACGGGACCATCTGGCCAGGGAGCTGGCCGAGGCCGAGGCGGCCCTGCCGGCCCATTCCATCAGGCCCCATCAACTGCAGCGGGTGGAGGATCTGGAGGAGCGTTTGGAGGAAGTGGAAAAAATGCTGGCCGAGTTGGATAAGAAGGCATGACCACAGCGGAGACAGCTCACAGATGATAACCTATGCCACCGGCATGCAACAGGTTGATTGGAATCAGGCGGCAACCGTGTTTGCGCGGGCGCCGCTGGGCAAACGCCGGCGGGAGCCGGAGCAACTCAAAAGGGCCTTTAGCGCCAGCTATGCGGTGCTGTTCGTCTTTGACCAGGACAAGCTCATCGGTTTGGCCCGGGCCCTTTGCGACGGCGAGTACCAGGCTGCGGTTTATGATGTGGTGCTTCTGCCCGAGTATCAAGGCAGGGGCATCGGTAAAGAAATGATAGATAGGCTCTGCCGCCAACTGCCGGTTCCGAACATTGTTTTATATGCGGTCCCGGGGCGGGAGGGTTTTTACCAACGCTGCGGATTCCGGGAAATGCGCACTGCCATGGCCATCTTGAGTCCGGAGATGTCCGGCCCGGAGAGCGGCTACCTTAAATAGGGGCAGGTACGATTTTATTGGTTTTGATTGGCTGCCGGGAGCTTGGGGGCGGATTGAATCCCCCGCTGCCCTGAGATATATTTTTTTGATATGCCAAGGAGGTGCCCATGGGCGTGGTTGATTTTCTCAAAGCCCTGGCCGGTATCTGTGAAACCCAACCATTGCCGGCCCACCTCTGGCGGGTGCAGGGAGACAAGGTAAGCATTTCCTTAAACCAGGGGCCACATCTTAAGGAGCCGGACGCTGCCGTGTATATTAAGGGCCAGGGCCTCAAACGGGCTCTGCTTGTTTTGCGCGATCCCCAGGGCCGCTTGCAGGCCTTTGTCAACCGCTGCACCCATGGCGGCCGCAAGCTGGACCTGGTTGAGGGGCAGGAGGTTCTGCGCTGCTGCAGCATAGGCCACTCCACCTTTGATCTTTCCGGAAAGCGGCTCTCCGGCCCGGCCAAGGGCCCTATCAGCCAATGCCCTGTGGAGGAGAAGGCGGGTGAGGCCTTGGTCAGCCTGCCATGAACGATTTCACTGGCTCCGCAGCCGCACCCGGCTGTTTGCCCTGGGGGGAATGATCTTGAGTCTGATGGGGGCCGGCTGCGACCGTTTCATTGAATCCCAGATATTCTTCCCCGAGCGGGAGCTGGCGGCCGATCCGGGCTCAGCCGGCCTGGTTTATAGTGATCGTTGGATAGAGACCGTAGACGGGCAGAGGCTGCACGCCTGGTGGCTGCCGGCGGCCCATGCGGACACGGTTCTGCTGTTTTGCCACGGCAACGCCGGCAATATCTCCCACCGCCTGGAAAACCTGGTTCTTTTGAACCGGTTGGGGCTGGGGGTGCTGATCTTGGATTACCGGGGATATGGGCAAAGCAGCGGCAGCGCCAGTGAGGCGGGATTTTACCTGGATGCAGAGGCGGCCGGCCGGGCGGCGCGGGCCTTGGCCAAGGGCCAGGGGGCCAGGCTGGTGGTCTTTGGCCGCTCCCTGGGGGGCATAGCGGCGGTGCATCTATGCTCCCAAATGAAGGTGGAAGGCTTGATTCTGGAGTCCACCTTCACCCACCTGGGGGATATGGCCAGGAGCCTGCTGCCCCTGCCCGGCTTGAGCGGGTGGCTGCACAAGCGCTTCAACGCCCTGGCAAAAATTCCTGGGATCAAGGCGCCGCTGTTGTTTTTCCATGGCGATGAGGACGAGGTCGTGCCCTATGCCTTGGGGCGCACCCTGTTTGAGGCGGCCAACCAACCCAAGGAATTCGTGACCTTGGCCGGGGCGGGGCATAACAACACCTATATAATCGGCGGCCAGGACTATTTCCAGCGCATTCAGGCTTTTGTGGGGAGCCTTCCGGCCCCTGAAAAGACAGGGGAGCCATAACAACCCGGTGAGGGTAAGTCGACGGCGGCTGGGTTGCCCGGAAAAACGGCAGGCCGGCCGTCAGCAGGCTTTCAACCATGATGACAAAGCAGTTTCATCCGGCCTTAAATGCTTACAGGGCCGAAATAAGCGGTAATATTGATATAGAGGTAAGGTAAAACCTGATTATGGCAAGGGCCCTCAAAGATGGCATGAGCGCGGAACAACAGGGCAGGCGCGTAACCCTGTGGGGTGTGGCGGTCAATCTGGCCCTTATTGCCCTGAAGTTGGCAGGGGGGTTTTGGGGGCGCAGCCAGGCCTTGATAGCCGATGCGGTTCACTCGGTTTCGGATCTGCTCACTGATGTCATTGTGCTGGTGGGGCTGCGGCTGGGACGGGCGCCGGCCGATAAAAACCATCACTTCGGCCACGGCCGCCTGGAAACCCTGGCCTCGCTTTTGGTGGGTTTGTTTCTGCTGGGGGCGGCGGTATATCTGGGATTTAACGCAGCCGGCGCCATCTACAATCATACCCATGCCGCCCCCAACTGGCTGGCCTTGGCGGCGGCGGCGGTCTCCTTGTTGTCCAAGGAGGTATTGTTCCGGGCCACTATCAAGGTAGGGCGCAGCATAAACAGCAGCGTGGTGGAGGCCAACGCCTGGCACCATCGCTCTGACGCCCTTTCCTCGGTGGCGGTGCTGATCGGGGTGGCAATGGCCACACTCAACCCTAAGTGGCATATTGCGGATGCCTTTACCGCATTTTTGGTTTCGTTTTTTATACTCAAGGTCGGTCTGGATGTGGTCTGGAAGGCGCTCCGGGAGTTCACCGACACTGCGCCCAACCCCCAGGTGCAAGGGCAGATAATCAGTTGCGCCTTGGAGGTGCCGGCTGTGCACAACGCCCATGATCTCAAGGTGCGGGTGTTGGGTGGGCGGTATCATATGGAGATGCACGTGGAGGTAGACGGGGAGCTGAGTGTCCGCAAAGGGCACGCCATCGCCAAGGAGGTGGAGGGATGCCTGCGCCGGGAATTCAAGCTCATTGATCAAGTAATCATCCATGTGGACCCCTACACCCCGGGATTAATTGGATAACCCTCTATTGACTTTGATCAATGGTTTTGGCTAAATGGTGACCAACACCAAAACATCGGCATTTTGTTGTGATGGGTTGAGGTTACCTGTTTACTTCCAGCAGCCTTAGAGGATTGGGCTGATGCCGGAAATAGAACAGCTCGACAGCTTTAAAAACTACGATGACCTGTTGGCTCTTTTGGCCGCCGCCCAGAAACACCAAAAGGTGCAAGGCGAGTTTTGGCAGGAGCAAGAGGAGAGATACGGCCGCCGGCTCTATGTTGAAATGCTGCATCTATTGACCCGCATGAGCTTCGAACCGGACGAGGCCCGGGAACACTGGTTTAAGATACTCAACCACCGCTATCAAATGCTGCAGAACCTGGGCCGGGATGTGGGGGTGCGGGTCGCCCTTTGCGACTACTTCGTGAACATATATCCCGCCGTGGAGAACCCTATAATCGTGGAGGTGAACCTGTTCCTGGAGAAGGAGCAGGGCGCGGTGCGCGACGAGCTGACCGGCCTTTTTAACCGCCGTTTCTTCAACAGCATTCTCACCAAGCAAATAGCCCATTCCCAACGCTATCATCAGCCTTTTTCATTGCTCATGATGGATGTGGACGGATTCAAGGATTTTAACGACAAATACGGCCACCAGGCCGGAGATCAGGCCTTGGCCGAGATGGCCCAGATTTTGGAAGGCTCCGCCCGCGACGTGGATTATTTGGTGCGCT
>JASFOZ010000154.1:0-8477 GCA_050116255.1 Desulfarculaceae bacterium | reverse complement strand
GGTGCGCACGGCCTCTACCACCGGATTGGATATAACCTGCCCTTGCCGCCGGGCCTGTTCAAAGGCCGGAGTCTCTTTTATGCCGCTACGCATCCACAACCCGAACCCCCCGATCAAGATCCCGGCCAGGAAGGGCAGCCGCCACCCCCAGGAATGCAGGCTGGCATCGCTGAGGACCCAGTGCAGCAAAGTCGCCACTGCTGAGCCCAGCATCACCCCCCCGATGGCGCTGAACAAGGTCCAACTGCCCAAAAAGCCGCGCCGCCGGGCCGGGGCCATCTCGGTGATAAAGGAGATGGACCCTATCAATTCCCCGCCCACGGAAAGGCCTTGCACCAGCCGCAGAACCACCAGCAACACCGAGGCGGTCACGCCGATGGAGGCGTAGCTCGGTAAGAGCCCCAAAAGGGTGGTGGGGATGGCCATCAGGGCCACGGAAAGCTGCAAGGCCCGCTTGCGCCCCAGACGGTCGCCTATGTGGCCGAAGATGATCCCTCCGATGGGGCGCATCAGATAACCGGCGGCAAAGACTCCAAAGGCGTTTATCAGGGCGGCCAGCTTGTCCTGGGCCGGGAAGAAATTGGCCCCGATGACCGGAGCGAAATAACCGAAAACCGCAAAGTCATACCACTCCAGTATATTGCCAAAGGCGCCGCCTATGGTGTTGCGAATCAGATGAGAGGAAGTTGAACCGCTGCTTGTCACGCCCGCCTCCTGTAATTTATGTTGAACTTCATAATAAAATCTTTTTAGAAAATCCTACCCCCCAAACGAATCGATTTCCGGGCATAATAACCGGTTTCGTGTAGGCAAATCAACTGGCTATTAATCTTCAGGCTGCCCGGCAATGGCAATCGACATATATGACAAACTCCATAAATTTATACCCGAGACGGCAACTTCTTAGGCCAATATTAGCAGAATGGGGCAAAGTTTTTTCCAGACCGAACCGCCATTGAGGAAAAAACAATTTGCCATAGATGGGTTGATAAATGAACATGTTTAGGCGGAGAAGCGTCCCTGTCAGCGTTCGGCAAACCGGCCTACTTAAGACAAAGGGTTATTGACCGCCGCCATCGAAAAGAGCTATTGTAGCCTAGCCAAATCAACAATGATCCTCAAAAAATGGCTAGTGAGATCCCAATGCCGAGGTAACGTCAAACCGTCATAGAGGCGGGACTGGATGTTTAATCACCGATACCTAAATTGGCATTTACTGGCATTGGCCCTGCAGGCCCTGGCTTGGTTTTTTTATCTGGACCATACTCGAAACCTGGCCTTTGGTTTGGACACCCGGGACTATCTAGGGTATGGATTTAACTCCCTTGCCCTTATGTTTTCCAACACCAGGACCTTTGCTTATCCCCTCTTTCTCAAGATGGTTTCATGGCTGTTTGGGGGCTATCGTCTTTTGCCATTGATTCAATATGTAATCTTTTTTCTGGCCACAATCCTCTTTTGGCTGGCTATGCTCTCTTTCGGCATTGCCCGGATGCCTGCCCTAATCATCGCCAGCTCCCTACTGTATACCGATCTGCTCCGGCGCTATTGCTGGCAGATACATCCGGACACCCTGGCAGGCTCCCTGGTCTTAATGAGCCTGGCAGGCCTGCTGTTGATTCTCAGCCAGCCCCAGAAAAAAAAGGTCTGGGTGTTTACCGGATGCGCCGTTTTCCTGGCCTATCAGGTGAGGCCGGTATATTTATTCCTGCTGGTTTTACTGCCGCTTTTGAGCCTAGTGCTTTTCAAGACAAGGCCAAAGCCGGTCCAAGCGAATGCAATCCTGCCCCTTGCCGGAAAAATAGCCGCCCTGGCCTTTATTCCCTTTCTGCTATTTGGCCTTTTTCGCTACCGCCTGACCGGCCAATTCGGCCTGGTCTCCTTGCAAGGCGCAAATCTGCTGGGCATAACCGCCTATAGCCTGGATCAGGACCTGGTGAACAGGTTACCTAAAAAAGACCGGGAATTGGCTGGGGCCCTTCTTATCAGAGAAGCCGACCGCCAAAAGGCAAAACAAACCGGCAAGGCGGCCTATGGGGACACCTGGTTCTGGAGAAACATCGCACCTGAAAAATGGCATGAGCGGGCTATACTCTATGATGTCTTGGTCCATGACAGGGCCTACCCCGCCCTGGGTTTTGAAAAATCAGAGGATAAAATCAACCGGAGCATCCTGTCCGCCAACAGCAGGATGTTAAGCCTGGCCTGGGGCATTTTAAAAGAAAGGCCAGGAGACTATATCGAGTGGGTTGGGGGGGATTTAGTCGTGGCCATATGGCAGATGCTAAGAGCCGACCCTTTAATCAAGTGGCTTTCCTATGCCCTTGGCCTGATCCTGCTCTTAAAACTCCTACTCGGGTTGATGGGAGTTAATCTTACGTTGTGGAAATGGCCCGGCGCGTTCACTGATTTCAAAGCAGGCTTGATCTGTTTAACCCTGGTCGGCCTCTCTTTGTTTGCCGTCGGCACCATGATCATATGCATGGTGCAGATACCCAAGTGGAGGTTTCTTTCCCCCCTCACCTTGTTCCACCCCGGAATTATCATCCTGGCCATGGCCACAGCCTTACTGCGGCCGGGATCCGGCAGGAAATCACATACATAGGCACCTGTTCAATCATGATTCAGGCATATACAACCTGGGGTATATCCCCGGGACCACCGCCTAGGGCAGGCGGCGGTCCCGGGATCCGGTTTAGTTGGCCGAGGCTGGTGCAATCTCGGACCTGAATGCCAATACCACGCCTGTCTCCAAAAGGAATAAAACAGACAAGAGGTAGAACCCCGTCTCCAGGCCAAAATCATCGCCAAGCCTTCCCACAACCATGGGCCCTAAAAAATATCCCGCGCCCCAAAACAAAAAGTAGGCGCCGGATATGGTGCCTTTTAAGTAGTCAGGCACGCATTCATTAAGATAGGCGATGGAGGAAACGAAAAACAGGCCCAGGCCCAGGCTGGCCAGGAGCAGAGGCAAGTATATCTCCGGCAGCTGCAGCCAGGGAAAAACCGCTTGCCCCAGGGTGGCCATGCCCAAGCCAGTGACCATGACTGCCAGGCGGCCTTTTTTGTCCGAAAGACGCCCGCCCAGAATCTGGGACACACTTATACAAAAATAAAACAGGGTGAAAAAAAGCCCAACAGAGGTGGGGCTGAAGCCCTTGGCTGCGATTAAAAAAGTCGGGATTCCGGTAATGAAAACTCCGTAGCCAGCACCGTATAAAAGTATCCCCATCAGGACGACCAGGATCTTAGGCAGGGCCAGAAGATCCCAGAGGCCCTTGAAATCCACGGTTTGCAGCTCCTTGTTTTTGCCGGTCCGCGGTTCTTCAACCAGCCAAAAAGCCACCACACTGCTGACCAAACAGGCCAGGGTAAAAAACATAAAGGGTGAGTTACCCGGCCATATATGCAGAATCATCACTCCTGCCATAGGCCCGGCCGTGAGGCCCAAGTGCATAAAGCCATTGTACAAACCGATGTATTTACCTTTGGCCTGGGGATAGAGGACCGAAAGCAAGGCAGGGGCAAGCGCCAAAATGGGGGCCTCGCCAGCGCCATGCAATAGCCTTCCCAAGAAAAACTGAAGCGTGCTTTCGGAAAACAAGTAAACCGCTCCCGCCAGACAGCAGCAGAGGTAACCCCATACCAGAAAGGGCTTGAACCCTTTTTTATCGGCAAGGCGTCCCAGGGGAAGCTGCAATAACAGAAAAGAAAATGCATACATTGAGGCCAAAAGCCCCACCGCGCAGGCCGACCCGGAAAGCCTCATGATCTCTTGGGGAAGCAAAGACATAGTCATGCCACAGCCCAGCATCATCAAGAACGTGGCCAGGTTTAAGGCCACAACCGTTTTTCGCGCAAACATGCACTGCTACCTTTCTTAAGCGTATGCCCCAACCGGTATTGCCGTGGGCATAGAAAGTCCGGGAATTCCCAAAGGGCTGCAATGAGGCGGGCTACAGTGGGCCTCACTGCGGTCGCCTGTAAGAGAGGCGTAAAAATGGCTGGCAAGCGGCGCGGGAGATCACCCCGCAGCAGTATTCACGCTCCGGCTACTTACTGGAGCCAGGGAACCACCCGCGTCTTCCCCCCGGCCATAGGCGGGAGAAATCAGCCAGTTGAGATTAAAGGCCCTTTAGGAGGTTATTTTTGGGGAGGTCGGCAAATAGGTGGAGGCGGAAGAGTGGCGACAAAGACCGATGATATGTTGCGGGTGCCTTGCTTCATGTTATCTTCTCCTGCCAGATCGTCCCTCAAGAGCAATCAGGTTCACCCCTGCAAGGACTGAAATGATAGGCCAAACTAACCCCCCAACCAAAACCAGTCAAGACCAAAAAAACTACTGCCGGTTCGGCAGCCAAATTTGGGCAAAGGCCAATTCTTAGTCCAGACCCAAAGGCGCCTAACTTCCGTCTCTAACCTCGCCGTTGCCCCATTTGCCTGCGGCATTTCCCAGCCTTGCCAAGAAAAGCACCTATTGGATGCAAGCTAAAATAGTATTAATATACAGCAAGTTACGTCTATTATGTACATATGGAGCCAGTGGCGGGTACTGCCGGAACAACCTTTCCTATCCGCTTTACCAACACGCAGTGGCCAAGGCCTCTGGGCCTCCAAATCTTGCCTAGAGGCTTTAGATCTCAGCCTTGGGAAAGGCCTCCCTTCTAATGCTTTTTACCGATGTTCTAATACTTTTTTACTAGATAAATATAAGCATTTCTAAGAATGCTTCTAAGTCTTTGCTTGGAGAATATACTTAGAAAAAAAACCTCGAAAATTCAATCTTTCAACCGATTGTATCCGGCTGCCATCTGTGCCAAATTGCAATTATGAATAAATGCGTTTATCATGAATTTGGTAGCGTATAGACAAGTTAGCTGTGATTAGGGCGGACACAACTTAGAGACGCGAATATGAGCCAAGACAAAGACTCCGAACGAAGGCGGGCGCCGCGCATGGAAATGCGAATTCCAGCTCACATTTCAATGTCTGCCCAGAAAGAAAGCACGGCCAAGCCTCGCAAAATGATCACCCGTGATGTCAGCCAGTTGGGGGCCTTTTTCGAGTGCAAGGAACCATTTCCCCTGGCGGCTGAGATCAAAATGATCTTGGATTTAGGCAAACACGTGGTTGAGGCCATGGGAAAAGTGGTGCGTGTGGACAGCTTGGGTATGGCGGTGGCCTTTAGCCAGGCCCAAGTGTTGGCCCCGGTACCAGTGTAGGATAAAAGTTAAAGCTTCATCCAGGGGGCGTCTTTCCAGATTTCCCCAGGATGGGCAGAACCAAAGCAGGCCAGATAAGGAGCTGTCATGGTTAAATACGTAACCGACGATAGCGGCTATCCCCTTTTTTTCCAGGTTGACAACGAAGGCTACATCGTCTTCGACGAAAATGAGAACCCGGTGACCGCCTCCGAGGGCATCGGCATCCCCATGGTGGATTTTGCCGATGCGGAGGAGGTTTTCATCTCTGCCGACAGCCCTGAAAGCCTGGCAGCCAAAGATGTGGTGAATCAACCCGAGACTTTGTTCGCGGAAACCGATACCCCGGCGGGCTCAGAGCTTGAAGTGGTCCACACAGCCCCGGACGTGGATATGGGTTTAAACGGAGTCCCGGAAAGTCCCCCCATGCTGGACGATGACGACATTCCTGACGGCGGGGCCATAATGTAAGTTTATCCTGGCGAGTTGCAGACACCCGGGCCTCCTGCTGCCCGGGTGTTCTTTTTTCCTGATTCTATTACCTGCGCCCTTCAGTCCGTACAAAAGGCATTAATTAAGCCAGCCACAAATGGCTAAATCTGATCCAGCCATGCCAGTATTTGCTCCCTTTTTCTCAGAGCTTGCAGCCAGTCCAAAGGGATAGCCTCCTCCCCCAGGCCAGCGCCCAGGACCATGCCTGCCAGCATGGCCCGAGCGGCGGAGTCGCCTCCGGCCATAACACACTCTATCAGGCACTCCCTAAGGTCTTCAGGGTACTTGGCTATCAGATGCACCACCGAGGGAAAGGCCTCGGGGGCATGGCAGGTAGGCCCCAGGCGGGATATGGCCTTGACGGTGTCTTCCCCCTTAGAGGCCAGGCCCTTTTGGGTCCACTGCGCCAGGGGAATCTGGCCGTAATCATATCCCGCCGCCTTTTCCAAGGCCTGCTCAGGAGAGCTGCCCCCTTGGACCGCCAGAACCACGCGGGCAAAAAACTCAGCCGCGGCGATAACCGCCGGGTTGTTGTGAGTCATCCGGGTCTGGCTCTTCACCGCCGCAAGCAAGGCCGCCTCATCACCGGCCAGGGCATAGGCCAAGGGGGCTATCCGGGAGGCGCCGGCCAGATCATTGGACCCGGAACCGGCGGAATCAGATGCGGCGCCAGCGGCGAATTTGCCCAGGGTCTGCTTGGTAGCCCCGTCGAAATAACCGGTATAGTCGGCGAACAGCGCCTGCCAGCCACGGGCGAAATCATTCAGATCAAATCCGCCGGCCTGGGCCACTGACTCCAAAAGCACCAGCATCTGGTCGCCGTAATGCGTGAACTCGCCTGCTAGCTTGCCTTGGTGATAGGAGCCCGGCTGCGGAGCCAGGAGTTTTTCCACCCGCCCGTGCCTTTTTTCTATCTTGCGGGGATCATATTCCCAGTGCACCCCCAGGGCCAGGGAATCGCCGATAAAAGACGCCAGCACCATGGCTTTATTGTTTCCAGCCACGCTTTCACCTCCAACCCATAAACCCGCGTTCAAGGTTTATGTCTATTCATAGTCATGTTTATTAATAGTAAGGAAAGAAAACCAAGGTGCAATACGGCAGGGCCGCCCCCTGCGGCCATCCTTCAAAGCGGCGCGCACAAGCCAGTAACATTTCAGGATAATCAATCAGAAAAACCCGCCAAACCAGAACCGGATCAGATGCCCTCCAGCTTTTCAAACCCGCGCAGCACCGCATTGTGCAACAGGTGCAGATTAACCGGTTTGGCGAAAAAGTCATCAAAGCCTGCATTTAAACAATCGTCAGGCGTGTATACGTCATGGTAACCGGTCACGGCATATATGCAGGCCCGGGGATATTGACTACGGATGCGCTCACAGACCTCCAGGCCGTTCATCCCCGGAAGATTAAGGTCCAACAAAATCACTTGCATGGGATCTTGAGCCAAAATCTTAAGCCCCTGAGGGCCGTCCATGGCAGTGGCGACCTGGTAGCCAAAGCCTTCAAACGCCTCGGTCAACAGTTCTCTTATCTTTTCTTCATCATCTATGATCAAAATCTTTTTGGCCATCCCCCTCCTCCAAAACGATCGTCCACTACGGAACCTTCCTTGCCTATCCTAACACAGATAGCCGCTCCAAGTGGCAACCCTCCCTGGCCCGGTTCCGTTTTCCTACATCTGCTAAAGACCGTTTCTTAGGAGCGGCCTACCTCCAGAGAAAACCGTCTTGCCCAAAGCTCTACTCCGCCTCCATAAGTTAAGGCTTTGCCAGCCCCGGCCTTTTTGCGGGCCTGGAGAACCGTCTCCTGTTATTGCACGCCCTTACACCCCGATTAAGAGGTTACGCTTTGCCATCAATGGGTTTATCATTGAAGCCAAGGCTTGTGCAGAATCCAGCTTAAGCTGGCTCAACAAGGGAGGTGGAGATGAGATGGGTCAAAGGGATATGTGTCCTTGGTCTGATAATAGTAGCGCTGTGCCCGGCGGTTTTTGCCCAGGCCGCTGCCAATGAGAAAGAAGCCAAATCCACTGCTGCGGACCGGATCTCCCTGGGCCTTACCGTCTACAACAGCGGATTCGCCCTGGTGCGCGACGCCCGCAAACTGAATCTCTCAAAAGGCCTGAACCGGCTGGCCTATGTTGACACCGCCAGCAAGATCATGCCCCAGACCGCCCTGTTGCACGGCCAGGGATTCACGGTGTTGGAACAGAACTTCGACTATGACCTTTTGACTCTGGACTCGCTTTTAAAAAAACACATAGGCCGCCAAGTGGGGCTGGCCCGCAGCCACCCCACCACCGGTGAAGACAAGATCGAATCAGGCAGGCTTCTCAGCGCTACGGACGGAAAAGCCATAATCCGCCTGGGAGACCGCATCGAGGTGGTGGGAGTGCGCACCCCCTTTCGCTTCATATTCAGCGATGTCCCCTCTGACCTGCGCGAACGGCCCACCCTTTCCATGCTGATCCAGGCCCAGGAACCCGGCTCCCTCCCGGCCGAACTCTCCTATATGACCAAGGGCATAAACTGGTCCGCCGACTATGTGGGCACCTTGGATGCCAAAGAAGAACACTTGGACCTGAAGGGCTGGGTCACCCTGGCCAATCAGAGCGGCACCAGCTACGGCCAAGCTACCCTACAGCTCATGGCCGGAGACGTGCGCCGGGTGCTGAGGGAAAAGATGAAGACTATGGCCAAAAGGCCCCAACCCCTGGCCGCTGCCCCGGCCCCTCCCCAGAGGGAGCAGCTCTTTGAGTACCACCTCTACACCCTCAGCCGG
>JASFOZ010000153.1:0-8510 GCA_050116255.1 Desulfarculaceae bacterium | reverse complement strand
TGGTCCGAGGTGAGGATCACCCGGCCTCCGCAGTCCAGCACTGCCGGGATTACCCGGGACAGGCACTGGTCCAGATCCTCCACGGCTTGCCGGGCCGCCTCGTAGACGCCGGTATGGCCCACCATATCGCCGTTGGCGTAGTTCATTATAATCAGGTCGTCTTTTTTCTCCCGGTTCAGGCGGGCGAGCACCGCTTCGCTGACTTCGTAGGCGCTCATGGCCGGCTTTTGGTCATAGGTGTCCACCTCGGTGGGCGAGGGCACCAGGATCCGCTCTTCGCCGGGAAAGGGCTCTTCCTCGCCGCCGTTGAAGAAAAAAGTGACGTGGGCGTATTTTTCGGTTTCGGCGATATGCAGTTGGGTCAGGCCGGCCTTGCTGACCACCTCGGCCAAGGTATTGGTTATCTGCTCAGGCGGAAAAGCGACCGGGTTTTTAAGATGCTCGTCGTACTGGGTCATGCACACATAATCGCTCAGACGGGGGAGGTCGGAGATGTCGAAGCCGTCAAAGTCCGGAGAATTGAACACCCAGGTCAGCTCCCGGGCCCGGTCGGCCCTGAAGTTGAAGAAGATGACAACATCTTCATCTTGGATCAGGGCCCGGGGGCTGCCGTTTTGGTCCAGCACCACCGCGTGCTTGACAAACTCGTCGAATTCTTCTCTGGAGTAGCAATCCTCCACATAGGCCACCGCATCTTTGGTGCTGGGCCCTTGTCCCCGCACCATGGCTGCATAGGCCGTTTCCACCCGCGCCCAGCGCTTGTCCCGGTCCATGCCCCAATAGCGGCCGCCCACTGAGGCCAGACAGGCCTGGGGATATGCCTTTAGGAAATCATTCAGTTGCCTGAGATAATCCGCGCCTGAATTAGGCGGGGTGTCGCGGCCATCTAAAAATGCGTGGACCGCGATTTTGCCCAGGCCCAGATCCGTAGCCATGCTGATCAAGGCGTACAAGTGAGTCATCAGGGAGTGTACGCCGCCGTCGCTCATCAAGCCCAGGAAGTGCAGAGTGGAACCCTTCTCCTTGGCCTTATTCATAGCCTGGGTCAGGGCCGGATTTTGCTTGAGGGCGCCTTCCTTTATGGCTTTGTTGATGCGGGTAATGTCCTGATACACCACCCGCCCGGAGCCCAGATTCAGGTGCCCCACCTCGGAGTTGCCCATCTGTCCTTCAGGCAGGCCCACCGCTTCCCCGTAGCACAGCAAAGAGGTGTGGGGGTAGGCGGCGAACAGCGAATCCATGAAGGGCGTGCGGGCATTCAGGACGGCATTTCCCTCGCCGGGTGGGGCGATCCCCCAGCCATCCAGGATGATCAGGGCCACGGGGGCCTTGGTGCTCATACTTATACTCCTGCGGGTGTTGCCTGATGCCTATTCGTCCGGGGGCAGTAACTGGCCCAGTTCTTGGTGGTTCAGTTCTATCCGGCTCGCATCCCCCCATAAGGATTCCAGATCGTAAAACTCGCGTATGGGCTGATGAAATACATGCACCACCACGTCTCCGAAGTCTATAAGCGCCCAGCGGCCTTCCCTGAGGCCATCCAGGCTCAAAGGCTTGACCCCGGCCTTCTTCAGGCAACGGGTAATATTTTCGGCGATGGCCTTGGCCTGGCGTGTGGACCTGCCGCTGGCCAAAAGAAAGTAATCCGCATAGCCGGTGAGCGTGGCTACATCCAAAAGCAGAAGATCCTGGGCTTTTTTGTTCAGGGCCGCCGCCGCACAGAGCTGGGCGGTCTCCAGAGTGTTTCGGGGCCGGGGCGGCCTTTTGCGGCTTGCCGGCTCAGGAGCCACTTTCCGCCTTTGCGTTTCGGTATAGTCTCATGCTTTTAATATAATCCTCCACCGCGGGGCAGACAAGGTATGCCAGAGAAAGGCCTTTGGCAGCGCGTTGTCTTATGCCGGTGCTGGAGATGCTCAGCAAGGTCGTAGGCACCCGTCTGGCCCCGTGCCCATTGGGCAGCCGCACCCAGCCGTCCTCGGTTTGAGTGAAGCGGCGGTCGAGCTTGCCTTGCATATACCGCAAAAGCTCGCGCTCCGGCGACTTGGGGCGGGCCATGACCACGAAATCGGCCAGCTCAAAAAGGCGCATGGGTTCCTGCCAGGTGTGCAGGTGAAAGAAGGCGTCAGCCCCGATAAGGAAGTAGATGCAGGCCTGGGGATGGAGGCGGTGCAACTCGACCAAGGTGTCCACGGTAAAGGATCGCCCGCCTTTATCAGCTTCAAGGGCGCTGACTTCGAATCTGGGGTTGTCGGCCACAGCCAGGCGCAGCATGGCCAGGCGGTCCTTCGCCGGAGCCGAGACCCCTTTGTCATGGGGCGGCTGGGCGCAAGGCATGAACAACACCTTGTCCAGGTTCAGCTCTTCCGCCGCTTCCAGGGCGGCGCGCAGATGGGCCAGATGTACAGGATCAAAGGTCCCGCCGAAGATGGCCAGTTTGTCAGCCACTAGGAACGCACCTGTCCGTCGCCGTAAACCACAAACTTGGTGGTGGTCAGTTCCTTAAGGCCCATGGGCCCGAAGGCGTGCAGTTTGCCGGTGTTTATACCGATCTCGGCCCCCAGGCCCAACTGGCCGCCGTCGTTGAATCGGGTGGAGGCGTTGACCAGCACCACCGAGGAATCCACCCGGTTCAAAAAAAGGCGGGCCCGGTGGTAATCTTGGGTCACGATGGCCTCGGTATGTTGAGACCCGTAGGCGGCGATGTGAGATACGGCCTCATCCAGGCCCGCCACCACCTTGACCGCCAATATCAGATCCAGATATTCAGCCGGCCAGTCTTCCTCCCCGGCCGGTTTGGCCGGGGGGTACAGGGAGCAGGTTTGGGCGCAGCCCCGGATTTCCACCTCCTGACCGCTTAGGGCCTTTAAGGCCCGGGGCAGGAAAACAGGGGCTTCGTCCTGGTGAACCAGGAGGGTCTCCATGGCATTGCAGACCCCTGGGCGCTGGCATTTGGAGTTGAGGCAGATATTTTCAGCCATATCGTGGTCTGCGCCTTTGTCCACATAGACGTGGCACACTCCCACATAGTGTTTTAATACCGGCACTGAGGCGTTTTTGGCCACAAAACGGATCAGCCCTTCGCCGCCCCGGGGAATGACCACATCCACAAGCTCATCCTGGCGGAGCAAGGCCGAGGTCGCGGCCCGGTCCGTGGTGGGCACGGCTTGCACGCATCCTGGGGGCAGTCCCTGTGCGGCAAGGATCTCAGCGATCATTGCCGTAAGGGCCAGGTTCGAGTTCAGGGCCTCCTTGCCGCCTTTGAGCACCACGCAGTTGCCGCTTTTGAGGCAGAGGCCGGCGGCATCCACGGTCACGTTGGGGCGGGATTCGTAGATGAAGCCGATCACTCCCAGGGGAATGCGCTGGCGGCCCACCAGCAGCCCGTTGGGGCGGCGCTGCATGCCGGTGATCTCCCCCACCGGATCAGGTAGTGCCGCCACCTCCCTCAGCCCTTGAGCCATGGAAGAGATTACGCCGTCACTCAGGGTCAAACGGTCGATCATGGCGTCGCTGAGGCCGTCCTGGCGGGCTCCCTCCACGTCCTGGGCGTTGGTTTGTTTCAGGCCGGCCGCCTGGTCTTCAAGCCTCTCCGCCAAGGACAACAGCACCTGATTTTTTATTTCCGTGGAAACAGTGGCCAGGGTTCGTGAGGCCTCCTTGGCCCGGAGGCAGATGTCCTTCACTAGTTGTTCAGTAGACACGCCACACTCTCCTCTTCTTCCAGGCCGAAGACCACCAGGTTATCACGGTGAATTACCTCCGCGGCCTCCCTTGAATGGGCAGAGCCCGCAATTTGATCGGAACGCAGGCCTTTGACCTTCTCCAGTTCCTGGCTGGAATAGCTGGTAAGGCCAATTCCCAGGATACAATCGCCCGGCCCCAGCACCCTAACCGCATCTCCGGCGCTGAAGGGGCCGCGCACCTCGCGTACGCCTGCGGCCAGCAGGCTCTTGCCGCCTTCGGTGAGGGGCCTGACCGCCCCCTCGTCCACCACCACCTCTCCGCCCTGGGCGGCGGTGAAGGCGATCCAATGCTTGCGGCTGCGCAAGGGCATGGGGCGGGGCAGAAACAGGGTTCCCAAATCCTCATTGGCCTGCAAGCGGTCCAGGATATCGTCCAGATAGCCATTGGCCACAATGGTGTAGGCGCCGCAACGGGCCACCTTGTCGGCCGCCCTCACCTTGCTGAAGATTCCTCCCATGCCCATTGCCCCCGGCTGGGAGCTGGTGGTTCTCAACAGACCGGCGGTCACCTGCTCCACCAAGGGCAAGCGCTTGGCCTGGGGGTTGGTGCGGGGATCGGAATCCATTACCCCGTCCACATTGGTGAGGTTGATCATCAACTCGGCGCCCAGCAGGTTGGTGAGCATGGCGGCGAGGTTGTCGTTATCGCCCAGGGCCAGTCCGGCAACGCTCACCGAGTCGTTTTCATTGACAATGGGTATAACATCCCAATCCAGGAGGGTATAGAAGGTGTTGCGCGCGTTCTCATAACGTTGGCGGTGGATCAGGTCGTCGGCGGTCAGTAGAATCTGGGCCACCTTGCGCCCATGCCGGTCAAAGGCGTCCTCATAGGCCTGCACCAGGCCGGCCTGACCCAGGGCGGCGGCGGCTTGTTTTTCCGGCAGGGTGCGGGGTCCCCGGCTGAGGCCAGCCTTGGCCCGGCCGCTGGCAACCGCGCCCGAAGACACCAACACTACCTGGCGTCCTCCTTGGGCCAGGCGGGAGATCTGACCGGCCAACACATCCACCCGGCGATGATCCAGGCCTTCGGCCGAGGTCAGCACCCCGGAGCCTACCTTTATGACCACCTTGCGTGCAGAGGCTATGATGTCACTCCGATTCACTACCGCTCTCCATGTGTACCTTGCCCAAACGGTCGGCCAAAGCCTCTAGCAGTCCAGGAATGCCCTCTTGGGTCAGAGCGCTCACCGCCAAGACCTCCAGCCCCAGGCCTTCCACGGTCCGCCTGAATTCTAATAGCTGTCCGGCCCGGGGGCAAATATCTATTTTGTTGGCCACCACCAAACCGGTCCGCTGGATCAGGGCGGGATCATAAGCCTGCAGTTCCGCCCGCACTGTGGCCAGATCGCCCGCAGGATCAGCAGCGCTGATGTCGACCACAAATAAGAACAGCCGGGTGCGCTCCACATGCCTCAGAAACTTCAGCCCCAGCCCGGCTCCCTTATGGGACCCTTCCACCAGGCCGGGGATGTCGGCGATGGTGAAGGGATCTCCGTGCCCGGCCTGGGCGCTGCCCAGGTTAGGAGTGATGGTGGTGAAAGGATAGTCAGCCACCTTGGGCCGCGCCCGGCTCAGAACCCGGATCAAACTGGATTTGCCGGCGTTGGGCAGGCCCAAAAGCCCCACATCGGCCAGCAGCTTCAACTCCAGGCGCAGTGTCAGGCTCTCTCCCGCTTCTCCCGGCTGGGCCAAACGGGGGGTGCGGTTGGTGCTGGTGGCGAAGTGGCGGTTGCCCTTGCCCCCCCGGCCTCCCCGAGCCGCCACCACCACCTGCCCGTCCCTGGTGAGGTCGGCCAAGAGCTCTCCGCTCTCCTGATTGAAGATCAGTGTCCCCACCGGCACCTCGATCACCTTGTCTTTGCCGGCGCGCCCGTTTTTGTCCTGTCCTTGCCCATGGGCGCCCCTGCCGGCCCGGAAATGGCGCAGGTAGCTGTGATCGGCCAGGGTTACAACCCTCTGGCTGGCCACAATGCGTACATCACCGCCCCGGCCTCCGTCTCCCCCGTCCGGTCCCCCTTTGGGTTGGCGGCGGAGATGCAAAAAGCTGACACAGCCGTTGCCTCCGTCTCCTGCCGCCACCTCGATTATGGCTTCATCAACGAACCGCATGGTGCACGCACTACCGGTTTATAGACCGATTGTAGGTAAAACAGCAAAGAAAAACGGCCTTTTGACGCCATAGCGCCTCTAAAGGCCGTTTCAAGAGGGGTAATCTTTTAAGCGGGAAGTATGCTGACCCGTTTCCGGTCCCGCCCCCAACGCTCGAACTTGACCTTGCCGTCCACTTGGGCAAAGAGGGTGTGGTCGCGCCCCATGCCCACGTTCAGGCCCGGGTGAATCCTGGTGCCGCGCTGACGTACGATAATAGTCCCCGCCTTGACGGCATAGCCTTCGCCGCGTTTGATTCCCAGCCTTTTACCTGCAGTGTCGCGGCCGTTGCGAGAAGAGCCGCCTGCTTTTTTATGTGCCATTTTCTCTTCCCCTAGACCTCAATGGCCTCAATACGCACGGCGGTGTATGGCTGACGGTGACCGCGCTTCACTCGAAAGCCCTTACGCCGCTTCATTTTGAAGACCAAAATCTTGCGTTGCTTGTCCTGGTCCAGAATGGTTGCGGTCACCTGGCCGTCCAGGTGGGGCTGGCCCACTTGGGGCTCGCCCTCTCCCCCAACCATCAGCACCGGGGACAAGGAGATGGTTTCACCCACCTCGCCGGACATCTTCTCCAGGCGCAGCACCTGCCCTGGCTCTACCTTATATTGCTTGCCGCCGTTGGCGATTACCGCGTACATATTTAGTCCTTCCTTGAGAATGCAATCTGCGAATATACGCACCAACGCCTTATCTGTCAAGAGCGCTGGATTTTTTCCCGCCAAAGAGGCAATTATTTAACTGACTTAAGATACTTGAAATAATCACCGTCAGTTGAAAGTATTAAGTCGTTGCGGTCCTGGGGCAAGCTGTTGTAGCTTTCCAAGGTCTTGAACAAAGCGTAAAAATCGGGGTCCTGGCCGAAGGCCTTGCCGTATATCTCGGTGGCCTGGGCATCGCCGCGGCCTCGGGTTTGTTCGGCCAGACGGTAGGCCTCGGAGCGGATGCGGGCCAGCTCCTTTTGCATGGTGCCCAGAATGCGCCGTTTCTCGCCTTCACCCTCGGAGCGGTATTGGCTGGCGATCCTTTTACGCTCGCTGATCATTCTCTCGTAGACCCGCTTTTGCACGCTCTCCACATAGTTGATCCGCTTTATCTCCACGTCCACCAGCTCGATGCCGTACTGGGGCGTGAGCTTGGCCGCTTCGGAGAGCATGCGCCTGGTGATGATCTGGCGCCCCTGTTTGACCTCCTTGGGCTCGGCGGCCTCTTTGGCCACATCCTTGGCCTGAGCCACAGGGGGCGGGGGCGGGTTGAATTCCTCCATGGCTTCCCGGCCCCGGTTGGGGTCCCAGTCAGCCGAGCGCACCAGCTCCACCAGAAGGTTGCTGGAGACCATATCGCGCACTATCGAATCAATAATGTCGTCCAGGCGGCTTTGGGCTCCGTTGATGGTGGCCACAGTCTGCAAAAACCGCAGCGTATCCACGATACGCCAGCGCGCCGTGGTATCGACCCAGATGTATTTTTTGTCCCGGGTGGGGATCTGATTGGGAGAGCCGTCCCACTTCAAAAGGCGCTTCTCAAAGGTGTGAACCTCTTGGATGAAGGGTATCTTGAAAAAAAGGCCCGCCTGGCTGTAGGGGCCTCCCACCGGCTTGCCGAACTGGGTGATGAGCGCCTGCTGGCCTTCCTTGATCGTGAAAAAAGCAGAGGAGGCCAGAAGCACCAGCAGGATTACCAAGGGAACTATAATCTTGACGCCTTTCATGGCTTCACCTCCTTTTTCAGGCCGGTTCCCCGGCCCTTGCCCAGATCTAAAAGAGGCAACAGGCCCTTAACCTCCCTATCCACCACATATACCTTGGCGGCGTTTTGCAGTACGCGCTGCATGGCCTCCAAGTAAAGGCGCCTTTTGGTCACCTCCTGGGCCTTGCGGTATGCTGCCAGCACCTCGGTGAAACGCTTGGCCTCACCCTTGGCCTGGTTGACCCGTTCGGTGGCGTAGCCTTCGGCCTCGGTTACCACTCTCTTGGCCTCACCCAAGGCTTTTGGTATCTCGCGGTTATAGGCCTCTTGGGCCTCGTTGATCATACGTTCCTTTTGCTGCCGGGCCTCGTTGACTTCATTGAAGGCGGGCTGCACCGGGCCGGGGGGGTTGACGTCCTGTAGCTTAACCGTAATCACCAGAACTCCGGTGCGGTAAAAATCCAGAAGCTGTTGCAGCTCTTTTTGGGCCTTGGCGGCGATCTCCACCCTTGCCAGGGTAAGCACTTCATCGCCGTAACGGTTACCTACAATGGCCCTCATTACCGCCTCGGAAAGATCGCGGATGGCAGAAACCCCGTCTCTGACCGCAAACAGCCACAGTTTGGGATCCCGTATCTTGTACTGCACGATCCATTTAACCTCTATGACGTTGAGGTCGCCGGTTAGCATCAAGGATTCACCGGCATAGCCGGTTTGAGTGAAACGGCTGCGGACCCCCGGGCTGACTCCCCGGAATCCGAACTCCTCCTTGAACACCCGGCCCGTCTTGACCCTGGTGGCGGATTCAATGCCAAAAGGAAGCTTGAAGTGAAGGCCGGGGCCGGTCAGCCGGTCATAGCGCCCAAAGCGGAGCACCACCCCGGTTTCTTCCGGACCCACGGTGTAATAGGCCGTGGACCCTAACGCC
>JASFOZ010000152.1:0-8521 GCA_050116255.1 Desulfarculaceae bacterium | reverse complement strand
AAGGGCAATTCTGATAGTTACCGGAATTTTTCTTGTTCTTTGTGTGATAATAATTGTTTTGGTGATCAATATTTGGAAGCGGAAAAATATTGAGACTCAGTTAAGGGAGAGCGAAGAAAAATTCAGGAAATTTTCTGATGAAGCCTCCATTGATGGCATAATTGTGCATAGCAACGACAAGATAGTAGATGTAAGCGAACCTTTTGCCGCCATGTTTAGATATAACCGCAAAGAACTTATCGGTATGGATGTTCTCGAGGTCATCTCACCCGAACAGCGGGAAGTAGTTAAAAGATATATCCAGCAGAGGTATGAAAAGAATTACGAATCCCGCGGGCTAAGAAAAGACGGGTCCATATTCCCCATCGAGGTTAGGGCCAGGAATCTTTTGTTCCGGGGCAAAGTGGTCAGAACTGCAGCGGTGAGGGATATAAGCGAACGAAAGAAATCTGAGGAGCGCCTGCTGAAAGCGCAGTCATTGCTAATGGCGGCCATCGAGCAGTCTCCGGCCGGGATCGTGATCGCAGATGCCCCTGACGGCACCATCCGCATTGCCAATTCCGCAGCCTTGGGCATTCGCGGTCATTCAACGCTGCCCTTGACCGACATTCCCTTTGACCGGCACCACCAAAATTGGCAGATCTTTAGGGCTGATGGTTCGCCATGTAAGCCCGAGGAAATGCCGCTGACCAGGGCCATCACCAAAGGCGAGACATCTCAGGATGTAGAGTTGATCATGCGCCGGTCTGACGGCGAAGACCGCTGGGTCACCACCAATGCCGCACCGGTTCGCAATGAACAGGGTGAGATTATTTCAGGGGTAGCAGTGTTTGTTGATATCACGGAACGAAAGAGGGGCGAACAAGAAAAGCGCACCCTTGAGGCGCAGCTCAGGCAGTCCCAAAAAATGGAGGCCGTGGGTACGCTGGCAGGGGGCATAGCCCATGATTTCAACAACATCCTTCAGGCCATCAGCGGGTATGTTCAGTTGATGACCCTTACTAAAAATAATGAGAGGTTCAACCCGGGTTTTTTGGCTGAGATCGACAAAGCCGCCGAGCGTGCTTCCGAGCTTATACAAAACCTGCTGACTTTCAGCCGCAAGGTGGAGCCGGAGTTGCGGCCTGTCAATTTGAACCATGAAGTAATGCAGGCCGCCAAGATATTGGAACGGACCCTGCCCAAGATGATCGCAATTGAAACCCACCTGGCGGAAGATCTGAAGCCGGTCAACGCGGATGCCAATCAGTTGAGTCAGGTTTTTCTCAATATGGGCACCAATGCCATGGATGCCATGCCCGAGGGGGGCCGTTTGATCTTAAAGACAAAAAATAGGTATCTGGATTACGATTACTGCCGAAAAAACGTGGGAGTTAAGCCTGGCCACTATGTTGAGCTGGAGTTTTCAGACACCGGCCACGGCATGGATCTGGACACCCAAAAGAGCATATTTGATCCTTTCTTTACCACCAAAGAGATCGGAAAAGGCACCGGCCTGGGGATGGCAATGGCCTACGGTATCATCAAGAATCACCATGGCTATATATCCTGTGAAAGTGCTATTGAACGGGGACCCACCTTTTTTGTACATCTGCCGGTTATTGATGAACAGGTTTTTACAGATGACTCCCAAAGAGAGGTTAAGGAATCCCTCCCTGGAGGGCATGAGACCATACTCCTGGTTGATGACGAACCGGCTCTTTTAGATTTGGGCCGAAAGCTGTTGAGGGATTTTGGCTACCAGGTCCTTACCGCTGCAAACGGTGAGACTGCTCTGGAGGTCTGCCGAAAAAACCTTGATCAGATCGATGCGGTGATTTTGGATGTAAATATGCCGGGTATGGGCGGCAGGCGCTGCCTGGTGAAGTTGTTGGAATTGAACCCCAGATTACGAGTAATCATCGCCAGCGGCTATACAGACAGCGATCAGATTGAGCGTATGGTGAATGAAGGGGCGGCCGGATACATCGGAAAACCGTATAAGCTGTCTGACATGTTACGCAGAGTTAGGGAGGTATTGGATGGCCGGCCAGATGAGGCAAACTCCCAAAGCTCTTGAAATTCCCTGTTTGCCTAACCTTTAGGTTTCATCCCTCCGGACTTTGCAAAGCTTAAACCCACCCAGCCCAGGTACTTGCTTTTGGCCAAAATTCTTTATGATATAATTAAGTTATCAATTACGTTCGAAAGGCCTGCCTAGACTGCTTTTTGGTGGCGAAGACGCAGCTCAATCAAAAAAGGAGTGAACGGCAAGTGCTGCCCGAGAATCCGGCTCAGACCAGGGTTTTAATCGTCGATGACGAAAAGGCCAACATTGACCTTTTGAAAGACTTGTATGAGATGCACGGGTTTCGGGTGATATCAGCTCAAGAAGGAACAAAGGCCATAGACATTGCCCGGCAGGAAACCCCGGATTTGATTCTTTTGGATGTGATGATGCCGGGCATGGATGGCTACGAGGTTTGCCGCAGGCTCAAGTCCGATTCCGCCACGCGGCGGCTGCCCGTGGTCATGGTCACGGGCCTGGGAGACCTGGACAGTAAAATAAAGGGCTTGGAGGCCGGGGCGGATGATTTCCTGACTAGGCCGGTCAACGCTGCCGAACTGCTTACCCGCTCCCGTTCCTTACTGCGGGTGAAAGAACTGAACGACGAACTGGAAAACGCATACCAGCGCTTTGCCGGGATAGCCTCGTTTACCAATCGCCTATTACGGGAATTCGATCCCTATCTTTTTGAGGCCAAGACCAGCCTGGGCCAGTTGATGGAGTTTTTACTGGGAGGGGTTTCCAATGACATGGCCGGTCCTGACCAGGCCTTGATGCTCAGCAAGACTGAAGAGGGATTTTGGAGGGGATGGCATTATTTCAAGGAAAACGGAGGCGTTTCCCACCGGCCGGTCCTGAGCCGGGTCAGCGACCGCGATATTGATTCGGTTTTCGGGGGCCGGGAATCTTTGTTTGCCAACGCCGATAATGATTATTTTCCAGCGTTGGGGCAAGCTCAGTTATGGGGGCAACTGGAAATGCTTCCGCCGGAAAAAAACCTGGTGGGGTATCATTCCGGAGAAGTGGCTATTTTGGCCATGGATTCCGGAAAGCGGGTCGGCAATTACGACGCCGAAGTGCTCAGCGGTCTGGTGGCTACCATTCACTTTTTCCTGCGCACTGTAAGCTCTCAGATTCAAGAAGTGGAACGGGCCTTTCTTTACACAATTTCCGCCCTGGCCCGGGCCGCGGAAATGCACGATGAGGATACGGGCAGTCATCTGGTCCGGGTCAATCTTTACTCCGAACTGTTGGCCCGGGCCTTGGGCTGCGATGAGTTTTTTGTGCGCACCATAGGCTACTCCGCCCAGATGCATGATGTGGGCAAACTTCACGTCCATCCGGACATACTCAACAAGCCCGGCCGTTTGTCCGCGGAGCAGTGGGAGGATGTGAAACTTCATACCATCTACGGCGTGCGCATCCTGGGTGAAGACCCCCGGCTGGGCATGGCCCGGGAAGTCGCCCTCACCCATCATGAGCACTGGGACGGTTCCGGCTATCCCAAAGGCTTGGCAGAGAACAAAATCCCCTTATCCGGCCGTATCGTCATGATGGCGGATATCTACGACGCCCTGCGCAGCCGTCGCCCCTATAAGCCGCCTTTTAGCCACGAGGAGGCGGTGCAGATAATCACCTTGGGAGACGACCGCCTCAAACCTCAATACTTTGACCCCAAGGTTCTACAGATTTTCCAGAACACCCATCCCGAGTTCGCCCGTATATTCGAGCAAAACCAAGAAAGATCAGCCTGCTGAAGAGCAGCCCTGACCGGTGCCACTCTCTCATTTTCACCAATGCCTGATTCCAAAAAAGCTTGGGTATAATCCCGCCTTGCTAAGGTGAAAACTTCCCCTTGCCGCTACAAATCCGTCATCTTTTCTTGCTAGAATGCCCTTAAGTAAAACGCGGGTATAGAGAGTTGCTCCAAGCCGCCCTAAACATCATCGGCAAGAAAGAGAGCCTTTTGGAGCCGGGCGGGCCTGGGTTCATACAGGTAGAGGCATAATCAACCCTAATTTAGATTGCGGTGCCTATGGCGGAAAAAGTCGTTATTCTGGGGGCTGCGGGACGGGATTTTCATAACTTCAACGTCTATTTCAAGGACAACTCCCGCTATGAAGTGGTGGCCTTCACCGCCGCCCAGATCCCTTCCATAGAAGGCCGCAGCTATCCTCCTAAGCTAGCCGGCGGACTCTACCCCCAAGGGATTCCCATTTATCCGGAAGCCGTCCTGGGGGATCTCATAAGCGAACACCAGGTGGACCTGGTAGCCATGTCTTACAGCGACATAACCCATTTGGAGGTCATGCACAAGGCGTCGTTGGCCATGGCCAAGGGGGCGGACTTCATCCTGATCGGGGCCACCTACACCATGCTCCGCTCCCGCAAGCCGGTGATCGCGGTCTGCGCGGTCCGGACCGGCTGCGGCAAATCCCAGACCACCCGCAAGGTCTGCGACATTCTCCATGATCAGGGTTGCAAGGTGGTGGTGGTCCGGCATCCCATGCCCTATGGCGACCTCCGCTCCCAAGTGGTGCAGCGTTTCACCTCTTACCAGGATTTTGAAAGGCAAAACTGCACCATCGAGGAGCGGGAGGAATATGAGCCTTTGGTGGAGAAAGGCATTGTGGTCTATGCCGGGGTGGACTATGGGCGCATCCTGAAGGCTGCTGAGGAGGAAGCCCAAGTCATTGTCTGGGATGGCGGCAACAATGATACGCCCTTTTATTTTCCGGATATTCACATCGTGCTGTTCGACCCTCACCGGGCGGGGCATGAACTGCTTTATTACCCCGGCGAGACCAACTTGTTGATGGCCGACGTGGCGGTCATCAACAAGGTCGACACCGCTGAGGCGGCCAAGGTGGAGCAGGTGCGCCAAAACATCAGCCAGTACAACCCCAAGGCCCAGGTGGTGACGGCTGAATCTCCGGTAGTGGTCAGCGAGCCCGGCCGCATAAAGGGAAACAGGGTGTTGGTGGTGGAGGACGGCCCCACCCTCACCCATGGCGGGATGGCCTTTGGCGCCGGGCTGGTGGCGGCACAGACCTTTGACGCCGGCGAGGTGGTGGACCCCAAGCCCTTTGCCGTGGGCGCCCTCAAGCAGGTTTACGCCCAAAACCCCCACATGGGTCCGGTGCTGCCGGCTATGGGCTACAGCGAGCAGCAGATTCAGGACCTGCAGCAGACCATCAACCAAAGCGACTGCGATCTGGTCCTTTTTGCCACACCCATACAGCTCACCCGTATCATGGAGCTGAACAAGCCCGCCATTCGGGTGCGCTACGAATATCAGGACCGGGGCCAGCCCACCCTGGAGCAGGTGCTCCTGCCCCGGCTTGAGAACCTGCCCGGGGAAAGCTGAGGCCCGTGTCCAGCAAAACCGACAAACCGGTTCTCTTGGTGGCCCTGGGCGGCAACGCCCTTATTCGCAAGGGGCAGCAAGGCACCCTGGAAGAGCAGTTTGCCAACCTGCGCGTTCCCATGAACCAGATCGCCAGGCTCTCCCGCCGCTTCCGCATCATCATCACCCACGGCAACGGGCCCCAGGTGGGGGCCCTGCTCTTGCAGCAGGAGAGCACCGCCCAGGTGCCTGCTTTGCCTTTGGAGATATTGGTGGCCCAGACCCAGGGCTGGCTGGGGTATATGATCGAATCCACCCTGGATAGCGAGCTGATGGCCCTGGGCATACACGCCAAGCCCCTGGTGAGCCTGATCAGCTATGTGGTGGTGGATGAAAAGGACTCGGCCTTTTTGGAGCCCAGCAAGCCCATCGGCCCGGTGCTATCACCGGATGCAGTCGCCCAGGCGGCCTTTCATGTGAAAAAGACCGCCAAGGGCTTCCGCAGGGTGGTGGCCTCGCCGCAACCACTCACGGTGGTGGAAAAGCGCGAGATCAAAAAGCTCATAAAATTGGATTTCATCGTGATCTGCTGCGGGGGAGGCGGCATCCCCGTGGTGCGGGAAGGGCGCAGCTTCTCCGGTGTGGACGCGGTCATTGACAAGGACCTGGCCAGCGCCTGCTTGGCTCAGGATGTGAAGGTGGACGTCTTCTGCATTGCCACCGATGTGCCCGGCGCAGCCCTGAATTACGGAACCCCGGATGAGAAGTTTCTGCCCACCCTGACTCTGGACCAGGCCTCCGCCTATGCCGCCCAGGGGCATTTTCCCCCCGGCTCCATGGAGCCCAAGATACAGGCCTGTCTGCGTTATCTACAGGCCGGGGGCAACCGGGCCCTTGTCTGCTCAGTGGAGGAGATAGAAAAGGCCCTGGCCGGGCAGGCCGGCACTGAGGTGGTCAAAGACTAATCCCGGCCAGGCGCAGGCGCGCTAATTTGAATGAAGGCGGGCAGGGCCGGGCGCCTGTTGGCGCCTAGTCGTTAAAGGGGTCTTGGTCCGCCCGGTCCCAGGTCTTCACTACCGGATTCTCCCTTAAATTCACCTGCAGACGGAACACGTCCGGCCGGGCGTAATGGCCCACTGTGTCCATATCGTATTTGCCTTCGGCGATCTCATTTAAGTCCAGGTCAGCGGTGAGGATGCAGGGTCCTTCAAAGTTGGGCCCAGCCAACACCTGGCCCAAGGGGCCCACCATGCAACTGCCTCCCCGAATGAGCACGGTCTCAGGGTCATCCCCCTGAATGGCGTCGTAATCCTGGGGACAGTCGCTGCGGAGCAGGTATTGGCAGCAGCTAATCACAAAGCAGCGCCCCTCCATGGCGATATGCCGCATGCTCAAAAGCCAGGTGTCGCGGTCGTCGGCAGTGGGCGCAAAATAGATCTGCACCCCCTGGGAGTACATATAGGTGCGAAGCAGGGGCATGTAGTTTTCCCAGCAGATGACCGCACCGATGCGGCCCAGGGGCGTATCCAGCACCGGCAGGGTTGAGCCGTCGCCGAACCCCCATACCAGCCGCTCCATGGCCGTGGGCATCAATTTGCGGTGCTTGCCAAGCAGCTCCCCCTGGGGCGAGAAGAAAAGGACTGAGCAATAGAGCGTCCCCCCCTCCCGCTCGATTACTCCGATCACCAGGTGGACCTGGTTCTGCTTGGCTGTCTGCCCCAGGGCCTGACATTGGGGGCCGGGCACCTCAATGGAGCTTTCAAAGTAACGCCGGAAGTCCTTGCGCCCTCCCGGCAGGCGCATGCCCATCCTGGCCCCGAAGTCCAGGCCCTTGGGATAGGCGGAGACAAAGGCCTCGGGAAAAAGGACCAGCTCAGCTCCTTGGGCTGCGGCCTCGGCGGCCAGGCGGCCGACCTTGGCGATGGTGGCATCTGCATCAAAGACAACCGGTGCATCCTGCACCACAGCAGCGCGGACTGTTTTCACGGCCTTTCTCCTTTGGCTGAGGTAGAAACAGATTATTCCCGCACATCCTAATCAAGTCTCCTAAGCTTGGCAACCAGGGTTTGGTTTCCACTTGAACTGCCTTACTGCCCAAACTCAAAACTTGACATTTTGCCGGGGCCAGGCCTCAATGGTGACTATGCGGTTTTGCCTGTGCGTCAAAAGATCCTTTCCCAAGGGCCCGGATTCGCCCAGCTAAGCGATAGAATAGTCTAGGCCTGTATTTAAAAAGACGGAGAGAACCTACATGCCCGAAAAAAGCTTTCACCAGATGGATGTACAACAAGCTCTGGAGTATCTCAAAACCAGCGAAAAGGGGCTCTCCCGGGCGGAAGCGCAAAACCGCCTGCAAAAATACGGAAAAAACCAACTCCAGGCCAAGATCAAGATGCCCCTGTGGCTGGTGTTTTTGTCGCAGTTCAAAGAACTCCTTATCTTTATCTTGATTCTGGGCGGGCTGATCTCCTATTTCATCGGCAATTACCGGGACGGCACCATCATCTTCATCATCGTTTTGGTCAACGCCATTATCGGTTTTCTGCATGAACGCAAGGCGGGCAAGATTATTGACAAGCTGAAAAGCCTGATCAAGTCTCCGACCAAGGTGATGCGGGAAGGGGAGCTTATCGAGCTGTCTCAGGAAAATCTGGTCCCCGGCGATATCGTGCACATAGAGGCCGGGGACAAGCTGCCCGCGGATTTGCGCCTCATCACCGTAAACGGCCTTAAGACCAACGACTTCGCCCTGACTGGGGAATCAGTGCCCCAGGAGAAGCAGCTGGAGGCCATGGCCGAAGATGCGCCCCTGGGGGACCGGGACAATATGGCCTATGCCGGCACCACCGTGGCCACAGGCAGCGCCGCCGGAGTGGTGGTGGCCACCGGTATGGATACCGAGACCGGCAAAATCGCGGGCATGACCGAAGAGGCAGGCGAGACTGACACCCCTCTGCAAAAGGAGCTGCGCCGCCTGGCCAATCAGTTGTCCGTCACCGTGGGGGTCATCAGCGTGGGACTGTTTGTTTTGGGCATGGCCCAGGATTTCTCCTTGTACATGAGCCTGGTGTACGCCCTGGGAGTGGCCATGGCCATGGTACCCCAGGCCCTGCCGGCACAGGTGACTG
>JASFOZ010000151.1:0-8587 GCA_050116255.1 Desulfarculaceae bacterium | reverse complement strand
TGGCCCTCTAAAATGCGGTGATGCAAATTCAACTCATTATCTCCGGCCACGGCTATGCAATAACCAGCTCAACCCACTGGGTGCTGAGCTTAATAGGCCTAGATGATCCCGTCCTTTTGCAGGTCCTTTAGCGCGGCTGCGTCATATCCCAGGCCTCCATAAATTTCGGCATTGTGTTCGCCGAAGCGGGGCGGAAAGGACAGGGTGTTGTTGTTTTTTTTCAAGAACTCACTTTGATAAGGGGCCGGCGCCAAGGTGAGGGAAAGTCCGCTTTGGGGGTCAGTGCTCTTCAGCAGGACCGGTTCCACCAGGGGATCGGCCATTACCTCGGGTATGGTCTGAATCTTGGATACGGGCAGGCGGATGGACTGGAGCTTATCCATTAAGTCCTGGCTGGTCAGGTTGGCGGTGATGGCGGCCATGGACTGATTCAGGTTGGCAACATCGTGGATACGGCCCAGGTTTTTCTTGTACTCAGGTTTGTCCAGGGGTTTGAACTCAGGGATATTTACCAGGGCCTCGAATTGGCGGTCGTTCCCCACCGCCAAGTAGATGAATCCATCTTTGGTGGGATAGACGCTCACCGGTGCGAAATACTGGTGGGTGTTCCCCCGGCGGGTCATTTTTTCCCCGAAAGTACCGTTAAGGGTAATGGGCACGGTAAGCCAGCTCACCGTGGATTGGAACATGGACATGTGCAAGGTGGAGCCCTCGCCGGTCCTCTCCCTTTTGTAGAGCGCTTTCATCAATAGCCCATAGGTGTGTTCGCTGGTGCCCATGTCCGGCAGGGGGATGCCCAGCACCTGGGGCGAGCCGCCGGTCGCACCGGTCATCTCCATCAGGCCGCCCCGGGCCTGTAAGATGGGGTCATAGGCTGCCTCAGGGTTTTGGGGCCCGAATCCGGAGACGCCTATCCAAATCAGGTTTGGCTTGATATTGTGCAGGGTGTCGGGGTCGATGCCCAATTTCTGGTAACTGGTGGGCATTTGGTTGGTGCAAAATACGTCCACATTCAAATCCTGGAGTAGACGCGCTAGAATCTCCTTACCTTTGGGTTCGCCCAGGTTTAGGGTGATGGCCTTTTTACCGGCGTTGATGCATAAGAAATAGCGGTTCATGCGCTCTTCATCGGGCAGGGGTTCACCAACCTGTCGGTTGGGGTCGCCGAACTTGGGGTGCTCCACCCGGATTACCCTGGCCCCTTCTTGAACCAGACGGAAGGTCAGGTAGGGCAGAACCGTGGCCTGCTCCATACTAAGCACAGTCAAGTCGGAGAGCGGATCCATGGGCACCTCATTTGAAACAAGATGGAGACTGGTTGACTAAGGAGTTGGGCCGCGCTATTATGGCCCGGTTCTGTATGTTGTATACAGTATGCGAGAATTATAGAAAGCTGAGCAGGGGAAGTCAAGCACTGGAAGGCCTGGTTTGAAATTATGTTGACCCTGGGCCCTGAAAGCCAATAATGGGGGAGAAGCCCCAGGCAGACAAATGGTTTGATGGGCTGGCCCTGAATACAAGCCGAGGTCGCTTGGGCCATTTCTGCCTGAAGCGTCAGGGTTTCGTTGATCTGGTTAATAAGGCCATCCGCACCAGAGGCGGGTGGAGACTCACCTAAAGACAATAATTTGGGATGGAAAGAGGTGCGCACAATGAAAAAGGCGGGTCAAATATATCAATCGGTCATGAACTCCCTGTTATTGAATCCTAGCCGGCCTTTGCCCTCAGAACTGGCGGTGATCGGGGCCGGAACCATAGGTCCGGACATCGGCTATTATCTAAAAAGCGCCATTCCTCAGGCTAAGCTGCATCTGGTGGATATAGCCGAAGAACCCCTGCGCCGGGCTCAGGCACGGCTGCAAGGCTACGCCAAAAAGGCTGTGGAACGGGGCAAGATGAAACCGGAACAGGCCCAGGCGGTGATAGAAAACATCAATTACACCTCAGACTATAACGATATAAAGGATAGCAGCCTGGTGATCGAGGCGGCCACCGAAGACATTCCCTTGAAGCAGAAGATATTCGCCCAGGTGGAAGGTGTCGTGAGCGGCGATGCCATTATCACCTCCAATACCAGCTCCATTCCCGCGGACCGGATATTTTCGGGAATGTCCAAACCGGAGCGGACCACAATCACCCACTTCTTCGCCCCGGCCTGGCGCAGCCTGCCGGTGGAGGTGGTCTCCTGGGAGTCCGCCGACCCGGAAATAATCGACTATCTGTGCTGGTTCTTCGCCCGCACCGGCAAGGTGCCCATCATGACCGACAATGCCATCTGTTTTATGTTGGACCGCATATTCGATAACTGGTGCAATGAATCGGCCTGGTTGCTGGACAAGGCCACTGCCGGCCAGATCGACAAAGTTGCCGAGGAGTTTGTTTTCGCAGGCCCGTTTTTTGTGCTCAACCTTGCCAACGGCAACCCCATCATTATAGAGACCAACACCCTGCAGATGGAGGAGGGGGAGCATTACCGGCCGGCGCCGATCCTGGCCTCAGTGAACCGCTGGCAGACCGGCCGCCCCGGCAGCCGGGTGGAGGTTCCGCCTGAGGTGAAGTCATTGGTGCGGGACCGGCTTTTGGGAATATTCTTTTCCCAGTCCTTTGACATCATCGACCGGGGCATCGGCAGCAAAGCGGACCTGAATTTCGGCTGCCAGGTGGCCCTGGGTTTTCGTAAGGGCCCCTTGGATGTAATGAGCCAATTGGGTGATAAAGAGGTCAAACGCGTCATGGCCCAGTTTAAAAAGAACCGCCCCGGCTTCCCCAAGGCGTCTAAATCTCTGGCCGCTTATCTGGACTTCAAGCGCCACGTTCTGGTGGACGACATTGACGGAGTCAAGGTGATAACCATCCGCCGGCCCCAGGCCATGAACGCCCTCAGCGACGAGGTCACCGACGAGATCCTGTCAGTGCTCCAGGAATATGCCGATGATCCCGCAGTGGAGGGATTCGTAATCACCGGCTACGGCACCCAGGCCTTCTCCGCCGGGGCCGATATAGGCAAGTTCCCTTCCATGCTGGGCGATGCCAAGGCCTCGGCTCAGTATGCCCGGGACTGCGCCAAGGTGCAGGTGTTCATGGATGAGATGGACAAGCCGGTGGTGGCGGCCCTGAACGGCATGGCCCTGGGCGGGGGCCTGGAGGTGGCCATCCGCTGCCACCGCCTGCTGGCCTTGCCCCAGGCAATGTTGGGCTTTCCCGAGATCACCCTGGGCATTCTCCCCGGCATCGGCGGCTGCATCGTGCCTTACCGCAAATGGCCCCAGGGCGCGGCGCTGTTCAACGAGATGATCTGCCTGGGCAGGATCATCTCCGCTAAGCAGGCCCAGGAGGTGGGGATGATAGCGGGCTTGGCCGATGACTACCCCAGCCTGATCCAGGCGGCGGTGGCCGAGGTGAAGAAGATGGCAGGCGCCGTCCCCCGCATGGAGAAGGGTCCGGTGGAGATCCCGGCCATAGACCTGCCCGATCCGCCCCTCAGCGGGAAGCAGCCCCTCAGCCGGGAGGCGGTGGCCATAGTGGCGGAGACAGTGAAGGCGGGGGCGGCGGCGCCGGACCTGGCCTCGGCCCTGGAGATCGGCTATCAAGGATTCGGCAAGATCGCCTGCATTGATGCCGCCCGGGAGGGCATCAGCGCCTTTTTGGAGAAGCGCAGGCCGGTGTTTGATAAATAAACACCCCGGTGCCTGAAAATTATAATTGGCTTTTTAACTAAAGGATAGAACCTTCCCTGCAATGATCTAATAAATTAGACGCCGGGAGCAAGCCATGGATTTCAGCAAATGGCCCAAAGATGTCTTGGTGAGGTACCTGGAGTTTTTGATTCACAACTACCGGGTGATGGATGCCTTTTGGTTTATTAACCTTGAAAACGATTATGATCTGAACGAGGCCTGCCGTGTGAACGAAAAGGTATGGGGCAAGGTGGCCCAGCTGGCGGCCCGGGATCTGAAAAAACGCTTCAATGTGCAGGAGGGCGGGCTGGAGGGCTTTGTCAAGGTCAAGAAGCTCCATCCCTGGTCCTTGTTGATCGGATACCAGTACGAGGTGGAGCCGGACCAGGTGCTTATAAAGGTGCCTTCCTGCGCCACCCAGGAGAGCCGGCTCCAATATGGGCTGGAGGAATACCCCTGCAAGGCCATGCACATGGCCGAGTTCGTTAACTTCGCCCAGGAGGTAGATCCCCGCATCAAGGTGGAGTGCCTTTTCGCCCCTCCGGATGAGCACCCTCCGGACATGTTCTGCACCTGGCGCTTCACCCTGGAGGAATAAACACTTATGCCCCTGGCCCACAACTCCCTAAGCCACGGAATCATACCCTTTGGCTTTTTCAACATAGAGACCGACATATTGCTGTTGGACCGGCTTTTCTTTTTCGCACCTGAATTTTGCCGCCTGATTGAAGACATCGCAGCCTTGCCTCCGGAGCAAACCTACGCAGGAGAGTTGCCGGGCTACAGCATTGAAGACCCGATGAAGATCGGCGATCTTCACGGCGCCATCGCCGGCCTGGTCCTGCAAGGTTTTATCGGCGCCTTGTACCGCCTTTGGCCATTTCCCCAAGACCGGTCCGCCTTTCACCAACAACCCGAAGGCGCAGCCAACCGGAAGCAGGTGGAAACTGAGATCGGCCGGTTTGGCCGGGAGCTGAGTATACCGGTGAGTGCGGACCCGGATGCGGGGATCCTGGCCCTGGGCCCTTACCAATTCAGTCCCCTTCAATTCAAGGCCTTGGTGGACTATGTCTGGCGGGGGGGTATGCCGGGTTGGAGGCAGGGCATCCGGCCTGACTACCTGGAGGAGATGGCCGCCAAGGTGAGCGTAAACGGGTCCCCTTGGCTCAAAGGACTGGTGTTGGCGCCGGAGAATGTGGGAGTCAGGTATTGAGGGATCGGGCTTGAATCAAGCCAGCTGAGACCAGCCCTTTTATTGGGGTGGGTTGCTTTCGGTCTTTTTTATCTCCCTCAGTCTTTGACCGGCATAATCCGCCCAAGCGGTCTGGGGAAATGCGTTGATCAGCTTTTCAAACTTCTTAACCGCCTACTGCGGCCTTTTAAGCTTTCTCAGGCAGAGTCCCATATGATAGCGGGCCTCCGGCGCCAGGCGCGATTCAGGAAAGCGCTCAAGCACATCCCTAAAGGCCTTCAAGGCCCTAGCGTATAGCTTTTGCTTGTACAGGCTGAAGCCCAGGTGCATGGCCGTATGATCCGCCACCGGCGACAGGGGCCATTTTTCAAGGGCCTGGGCGAAGAGGATGGCGGCGCGGCTGTAGTCCTGGGCGGCATAGGCCCGGCGGGCGCGGCCATAGGCCATGGAGGCATCCTCTTTTCCGCCTAAGACTAGATAGAGCCCCAGCAAGCCGGCCAAGACCAACACCGAGATTACCCCCACAAGCAAAGAGCGCGTTTCAAGCCAGGTCAAGGGTCGCCTCAGCCATTGCTCCAGGTGGCGCCGTACTATCTTCTGCTCCAGGGCGGCGGCCTTTTGGCCTACATGCTTGACTGGGGAAAGGTTCCTCACCAGGGGCAGATTGAGCAGCAATATCAAAAGGCCCGCTACTGAAAGGGCCAGGCCCAGATAGTTGGGCCAGGTGCCCGCGAACCTGAGTTCAACCTCGGGTTCCTCAGGGAAGATGAGCATAAATGCCGGCGACGCCAGATTGACCCTGGCCGCACCCTGAACCCGCCAATTGGGGTGATATGACATCTTCACCAGAAAAGGGGCCTGGGATGGGTTGTGTATGGCCAGAGACTGATAACCAGCCTTCTCCCGGAACTGGTCCGTGTCAGCCAACCTCACCCGGGGGGCCCGGCCCAGGCGGTCTTTCCATATGGCGGCATATCTGGTTTGGTCTCCGGGCTCCAGGGCGGTTTTAAAGACCAGGGGCACCTCCAGATCCCCTCCACGGAACCAGGAAAAGGCCAGTTCCTTCCAGCGCCGGGTGAGCACCAGCACTGGCTTGTATTTCAGGGGTACAGCATAGGTGCCGGGATTATCATTCACCCGGAAAACGCTGTAAGGCCCGATTTCAGAGCTCGGGCTGAGGCCGGGCTGTTTTAGAGCCGCCCTCCGTGTTTTATCGCTGACCGCAATAAATTCGCCCATATTGTAGAGGATCATGCGGGGCAGGGCCTGTTTCAGGTCAAAACGGCTGTAAACATACCCAGGCAAAGGGGTGGTGGGGGTCTGGCTGGTCAGGGATTGCAGATAAAAGACAAAGGGCGAGTTCAGCCCGGACTGGATGTACAGCCCTTCCATGGTGTTGCGCCCGGCGAAAAGGGGGAGGTTTTCAAAGGCCCGGGTGGTCCCCAGGCGCTGGTGCACATCCGCATGTTCATGCAGCACCCGGGGGTCGCCAGGGCCGCCGCGCAGGCTTTGGCTCAGCCTGGCAAAATCCTCCCACCCGGGGCTATGCTCAAAACCCTGATAATTCCATTTGATCCATTGGGGGATATAGGTGACCTGGATGCTCAGCCACAGGGCGGTCAGCATCAAGGCCAGTATTGGCGTTAAAAGGCGGGCCCGCAGCCGGCGGCAGAGGCTGCCGGCCCCTATCGCCGCCCACAGGCAAAAGGCCAGCCAGGCAAAGGGGATGAAGCGGATATCGATTACATTCAAATGAAAGGCCACCAGGTATAAAACCATTGCCAGGGCGATAACAGCCGGGAAAAAAGCAGCTCCACCCCAGGCGGCGGCGCCTTTTTGCTTGGCCAGGAGTGAATAAACCAGATGGGCCAAGGCCATGGCCATTAGCGGCATCATGATGGGCGGTATGACCTTGCGCCAGGAGTCGATCTGCCAGGTCATGTTGTGCAGGGTGTTGTATGGAGAGAAGGCCAGCAGGGGCACGATCCAAAAGCCCATCAACAAAAAGGCCAGGCCGTAGACCTTGAGCAGATAGACCAGCCGTTGGGGCAGGTCCCGGTGGAACAGCCAGAGGCCGCCGGCCAGGATGCCGAAGAGCAGGGTGCAACCGTGGCACAGGCCGATGAGGGCCAGAAGCAGGCCGCTTCGAAGCACCCGTTTCCCCTGGTGTATGCCGCGATGCCAAGAGCCCAGGAAATACACCAATAAGGCCAGTCCCAGGGAATAGCAGAACTCTCCGGCCAAGAGGCTGGGCAGGTTGCCGCCCCACATGGACTGGGTTTCATTGAAAAGAAAGGGCAGGGTGAACACCGCCCCCAGGATGGGGATGGGAAAGCGCTGGCCGCTTAGGCGTAAGCCCTGCCAGGCGCACAGGGGCAGCAAAAAGGCCCCAGCGGCTGTCACCAGCTTAAAGGCGACTTGAAGAGGGATCAGCCAGCCCAGCAGGGCCATGACCAAAAAGGGCATGGGGAAATAAAGCTGAAACAGGGGGTATCCGGCCAGGTTTCCCGGCACCCAGCCCAAAATGCGCCCCTGGGGCAGGAGATGCTCTTTTAAATACCAGGCCGTGTAAAAATGGGAGCCGGTATCTCCGCCCGTGGTTGTGGTTTCGGAAAAAAGCAGCTCCGGCGGGAAATAGGCCAGAAGCAAAAGCCATATGCCCGCCAATACAGCCAGGTCCAGGACCAGCTCCCAATGATCCTTTTGCGCTCTGGAGTTCATGCTGACCTTGAGCTGCGATTGCGATGAAAGATTTCAGCCGCCAGTATCAAAGCTAGTAAGGCGGCTGCCGCGGCCAGCAGATAGGGCCGCGCCGGCTGAAGGGGGCCGCTGGTCTCCGGTACCTGGTATTTGACTGCCCCTAAAATGGTGTAGCGGCGGCCCCTGATTTTATATTCCGCTTGGCCCAGAATCGGATACACTGCCGCCGGCAGGGCGTTTATATTTTTTACCTTTAGGGCCACGCGCTCTTGCTGACCTGGCTCCAGATGCAGGCGGACGCGGCAAGGAAAAAGCTCAAGCTCTCTGGGGCTGAAAAACTCTGCCTTAAGTTCCAGCGCCTGAGGGCCTTTATTCAAAAACCTAAAAGACACGCCGCCCCCAGCGGCTGAATCAGAGTCTTCCTGCAATATCTCCACCAGAGTAGGCAGTTTGGGGCCGATGCTGAAAAGCCCCTGTGCCAGGGCTGAAAACGAGTGCTGGTTGCGGTCCTGAAATTCCACCCGCATCAGGACAGGGTAATCTCCGGGCATGGCCGCCGGCAGGGGCAGGCGCAGCTCCACAGGGGCGGAGCCTTGAGGAGGCAGCAGCGACGGCCCCCGGGCGGTTATCTGTTTGCCCTGGGTATAAGCCCTTACCAGGAAGTGAAGGGCGGGCTCGTCTCCCTGATTCTCCAGGGACACAAACACCGTAAGCCGTCCCTCCTGCACCGAGGCCTGCACCTGGGTGCTGAGGCTTATTTGGCCTGCCCAGGCGCAGTGGCCAGCCAAGACCAAGCCTGCCGCGACACTGAGAATCACAATCTTAAGAGCCGATGCCCTCATAACGATCCCGGTATAGTTGACTTGGTTTCCATGGCAGTTGTACGGTGACGGAAACAAAGTATATTTCCCGGCAGGAGCCATGCCCGAATTCACCGTATTCATACCCGTATTCAACGAGGGCGCCATTGTTGGTCCCAACAGCAAACGGCTGCTTGAGTACCTGGATCAATTTAACT
>JASFOZ010000150.1:0-8648 GCA_050116255.1 Desulfarculaceae bacterium | reverse complement strand
AGTGGAATAGCCGTGGAAATCGCGGATGTCCCAATCAACAGCACCCACCCAATAGATGTCTTTCTTTAGCTCTACCGGCTTCATGACTGGCCCCTATCTGGAAGAATTGATCAAATAAAAAAAGGGATAAGGGGCTGGGGATCGAGAATAGTCCCCAGCCCCCAAAGATCGGTTAGTCCTCAGGTTCGAACTGGTCCTTGGCCGCCCCGCAGACCGGGCAGGTCCAATCATCAGGTAGGTCTTCAAATGCGGTGCCGGGGGGAATGTTGCCTTCGGAATCTCCCTTTTCAGGGTCGTAAACGTACCCGCAAACTCCACACACATATTTTTTCATGATTACGATCCCCTTTTGTATTTGTTTTCTCAATTGATGCGTTGCTAATAGCACCATTGACGAGTTGAAGTCAATTCTCAGCCAGGTTTTATTGTATCAGGCTTTCCAGTGCCCATGCACGTTACAGTATTCCCGGGCCGTCACCGAATCGGCCTCGATCTTGAAGACAGCCTCGGGCGACTGGCCCGGCTTCAGGAACTCAGTGTAGGCCTTATCGCCGGCGATGAGTTCGATCCACTGAATATAATGTTTCTCTTCCATAGGATGGGCCACGCTGCCAACCTTGACCTTGTAGCCTCCCTCGATCTTCTCGATAACGGGGACGTGTTTTTCCTGGGCTGCGTCCACAGTGTTCTCGCTCTGCAGCTTCATGGGCTCGCCGCAGCAAACCAATTCACCGCCACCCGCTACGTATAATTCTACAATGTTGCCACACTTGTCGCATTTGTATACTTGCAGCCTTTCAGCCATTGTGTTCAACTCCTTTTCTATTAATGATCGATTATTACCAGTTTTCACCTAACAGCTCAAAATGGGCCCGGGGATGGGCGCAGGCGGGGCACACCTCCGGCGCCTCCTCGCCTTCGTGAATATAACCGCAGTTGCGGCAACGCCAAGTGACCGGCTGCTCCCGCTTGAACACCCGCCCCGCCTCCAGGTTGGCGGCCAGGGCATTGTAACGCTTTTCGTGGAAACGCTCGGCCACGGCGATTCTTTCAAATACCTCCGCTATCTCGTCAAAACCCTCCTGCCGGGCCACTTTGGCGAAATCGGGATACATTTCGGTTTGTTCATAATGCTCTCCCGCAGCCGAGGCCCTCAGATTCTCCAGGGTGGAGCCTATGGTGCCGGCGGGAAAAGCAGCGCTTATCTCCACTTCGCCGCCTTCCAGGAACTTGAATAGGCGCTTGGCATGCTCACGTTCCTGATCAGCGGTCTCTTCGAATATGGCGCACATCTGCACGTAACCTTCTTTACGTGCCTTGCTGGCGAAGTATGTGTACCGGTTGCGGGCCTGGGACTCCCCGGCAAAAGCGGTCAATAAATTCTTTTCAGTCTGGCTTCCTTTTAAAGCGGGCATATTGATCTCTCCTGATGTTTATAGGTTCAACAAGGAAGTTATGAGGAAGGTCTCATTTTTTCAATACAGCCTTGCCGGAGCCGGTCAGGCCGTATTTGCAACGGGCCGGGCTGTCCACCAGCCCCTGCCCTTTCAACGCTTTCATGGCGCTGGATACGTCTTTGCTCTCCAGGCCGGTGGCTTGGGCGATCTGCTTGTTGGCCAGAGGGCTTTTAGAGTCGGCCAAGGCCTTGAGGATTTTTTTGTCGGTGCTGTTTAGTCCAGGTTTAGCCTTCGTAGCCATAAACTAGTCATCTCCCTTTTTCACAGAGGCTTACAGCGCTGCTTCAGATCTATTGCATTGAGGACACAATCCCACAAACTCCAGATTGTGGCCGAGCACTCGAAATCCGGTCCAGCTCTCAAGCCGTTGTTCCAGGTCTGGCATCGGGCTCATGTCCACATCGAAAACCTTACCGCACTCCACGCAGCGAAGATGGTAATGATTGTCTATGTTGCCGTCGAAGCGCATTTCAACCCCCCCCACATCGAGCTTCTGTATTACGCCCCGGCGTGACAATATCTCCAGGTTGCGGTAAACGGTTCCTAAACTGATATGGGGAAGCCGCTTACGTACAATTTTGCATAGCTCCCCGGCCGTGGGGTGAGTCTTGAGTTTTTTAAGCTCATCCAAGATCACCCGGCGCTGCTTCGTCATCCGTAAAGTTGGTTTGGGCTGCATGGCAGCCTCCTCTTGAGAATCATTACTATTTAAAAATAAGCCTTGTCCCTGGGACTGTCAACCTCTAAAGCAAAAAGACACTTTGTTTAAATAATTAGCCATTGAAGGCGGCCCAGCTTGGGGTGTGAAATCAATTGCCGGCCTACCAAATCATAGCTGGGCGGGATTGCTGGACAAATATTCCTTTGAAAGTTATTAATAGGGTAAACCAGGATTGAAGTTTGAGCAAGGGCAAATGGCAAGCCAGGAATGATTTCATCTCCGGCTGAGACATGCACGTGCTGGCCAGGTTTCTAATTTTGGCAAGGAAAATTTTGTCTGACTTGGATAACAAAAAGGCGGTGGTCCTCTTATCCGGGGGCCTGGATTCGGCCACTTGTCTGGCTTTGGCCAAGGCAGAGGGTTTTGTGTGTCATGCCCTGACCTTCAGCTACGGCCAAAGGCATGCCCTGGAGATAGACGCCGCCCGCCGGGTGGCCCGGGCGTTGCAGGCTGAGCAACACTTGGTCTTAGACCTGGACCTGGGCGCCTTTGGGGGTTCGGCCCTGACCGCCGATATCCCCGTGCCCAAAGGGCGTCTGCCCCAGGAGATGGAGAGCCAAGTACCGGTGACTTATGTCCCTGCCCGCAACACGGTCTTTTTGTCTCTGGCTTTGGCCTGGTCCGAGTCTTTGAACAGCACTGACATCTTCATCGGGGTCAACGCCTTGGATTATTCGGGCTACCCCGATTGCCGCCCTGAGTTCATAGCCGCCTTTGAGAACCTGGCCCGTTTAGCCACCCGATTGGGGACGGAACAGGATGTGGCCTTTAAGATACACACGCCTTTGATTGAGATGACCAAGGCCCAGATCATCAGGACCGGCATCTCTTTGGGCGTGGATTATGGGCTTACCCATTCCTGTTATGATCCCGAACCCAGTGGCCTGGCCTGCGGCCAGTGCGATTCCTGCCTTTTACGGCGCAAAGGATTCAAAGAAGCGGGTATGGATGACCCCCTGGCTTATATGGATCCGGGCGGTCCGCCCTCCTGACCTGAAACCACAGGCAATCAAGGCCCTCCCAATTACCGGCAGGCTCAGCCGCCGGTTTCTTTCAAATCAGATGGAATACAGCCTAAGAATGAGTCTGTCCGGATCCTGTTTAATCACTGGTCAGTCAGGGAGGATGATTCCGATGGGGCCGGTGACAGAGGATTCACGGGCTGGGGCAGACTATCCAGGGTCACAAACCGGCCGTCCCTCACCGTAAACAAGGTGAGCTTTTTGCGTACCCGCCGGTCAGGCCCCAAGCTCAAGCTGCCGCATACCCCAGGTACAGCCTGCAGGCCAGCCAGAACCCGGCGCATCTCCTGGCGGGTGCGCGGGGGTTGAGGGCTGTCCATTACCCGGCGCAGGAGCACGGCCGCGTCATAGCCGTGGGCATCGAGTACATTGGGCTCTTTTCCCAAGGCAAGATTGTAGTCAGACACGAACTTCTTCACCTCGGGGCGGGAGGAGGCCGGGTCAAAGGCATCCGGTATGATCGTGTTTTTCAGGTAGCGCCCGGCGATCTTAGGCAGTTTATCATCATGCCAAAGGCTGGTCCCGGCCAAGTCCACTTCCACCACGTCGTAATAGGCCAAAAGAGAGGCCAAGATACCGGCCCTCTCGGGGCCGTCAGGGATGAAAAGGGCCTGGAAATCAATTACCGGCTTGGGAGAGTCGGGACGCCCGGGGCGGTAATTGCCCGGGGGCAACTTTACCAATTTTTGCACATCCCCCTTAAAATCCTTTTGCCTGGGGTCATAATATATGGTGCGTATGATGTCCCCGCCCCGGGCGGCCGCTTCCCGGGCGAAAAGCCTGCTGAAACCCTGACCATAGGCGTTGCTGGGGGCTAAAATAGCAAATCTCTTTTTGCCCCGTTTGCCCATGACTTCATCCAAAACCGCCGCCACCTGCTCCTGGGGGGAGTAAAAGTTCTGGAAGATATACTCGCCCGCATTAGTCACTCCCTCCACCTGGGAAAGAGAGATCAAGGGCACTCCCAACTGCTGGGCGCGGCGGGCGGCGGCCAGGGAGGTCGCCCTGCCCATGGGTCCGATGATGGCCATCACCTGGTGCTGGCTGGCCAGGCGGCTCACCGCCGCAGCGGCTGCCTTGGGATCGGAATGGCTGTCGGCAATATGCAAAGTGGGAGGATGGGAGCCGCTTCCGTTGAAGAGCCCTAAACCCAATTGCACCGCGTCGCGCACCTGCCTCCCCTGGGAGGCGTAAGGTCCGCTGAGGGGCAGGATCAGGCCTATTGACCGGGGCTTGACCAGGCGGGCATGAGAAAGCTGTTGCTCCAACTGGTGAATCCGGTTCGACCAAGTCTTGGCCTGGGGCAGGCCGCGCAACTGGTCCAGGGTGCGCTTCACTTCCCACAGCTTGCCTTCACGCAACTGCGCCCGGCCCAAGCCCAAAAGCAGGGCGGCCTTGGCTTCAGCCGGTGCCGCGCCGCTCAGCAGGGGCTCTATCAGGCCGGAGGAGAGCTTGGCTGCAGCGTGCTCAATTTTATCGAACAGGCGGATAGCCGTGGAAGGCCCGCCCTCTTGAGCAAGTTTTAATAAAGCCCTGAGGGCGGCCTGGGGTTTGCCCCCCTCTTGCAGGGATTCGGCCAGAAGCTGCTGTGCCTGCCGCCGCTGACCGGCGCTTAGATAGGAAGGAGGTTGAGCCAAAAGCCTTTGCAGGCGGCCCGCGGCCTTTTTATTTTGACCTGCCTCCATCTCCAGGCGGGCGGCGAAAAGGTCCGCCTCCACCGCAAACGGAGAACCCGGGTGACGGACAATCAAGCGCTGGGCCCATTCCAAGGCGGATATTTTTCGTCCCGAGGCGCTCTCGGCCCGGACCATTCCCCACATGGCCCTGGCCGCCTGGGCCGAATTGGGGTCCTTGGCTAGTACCGCCTGGAAGGCATAACCCGCCTTTTGGTTATTTCCCTGGCTGAGGCGTTCCTCGCCCAGGTTCAACAGGGCCTTGATCTCTTGTTGGGGTGTGAGGGCAGGTTTAGGCGGCGCCGGCGGGGGCGTAGGCGCACATGCCCCGCAAAGAATAGCAAAAACCAAGGCATACAGAGGCCAAGTGGCGGGGCGGGGCTTCACTTTATTTTTTTACCTCTTCGAAATCAGCGTCTAATACTTCCTCTTCCTCATCAGAGGCTTTGGGGGCCTCTTCTTGAGAAGCCTCTTCTTGGGAAGCTTCATCTTGGGGCGCCTCTTGGCCTGAAGCTTCAGCTTCCGGCCCGGGTTGCCCCTCTTCTTGGGCTTGAGCGGCGCTGGCCGCATACATGGCCTCGGCCAGTTTGTGGCTGGCTGTATTCAAGGCATCCATGCCCTTTTCAATGGCTTCCTTGTCGCCTCCGGCCATGACTTCCTTGAGTTCACCGATCTTGGCCTCCACATCGGATATCAGCTCCGGATCCAGCTTATCCCGCATTTCCTTGAGGTTTTTCTCCGTGGAATAAACCAGGGAGTCAGCCTGGTTAACGGTCTCGACCAACTCCCGGCGCTTGCGGTCTTCCTCGGCATGAATCTCGGCATCTTTGACCAGGCGCTCGATCTCTTCCTCGCTCAGCCCGGAACTGGCAGTGATTTGTATGGACTGCTCCTTGCCTGTGCCCAGATCCTTGGCGTTCACATGCACAATGCCGTTGGCATCAATGTCAAAGGTGACCTCGACCTGGGGCACCCCCCTGGGTGCAGGCGGAATGCCCACCAATTCAAAGCGCCCCAGGGTCTTGTTGTCCCCGGCCATATCACGCTCGCCCTGCAGCACATGAATGCTTACCGCGGGCTGGTTGTCAGAGGCGGTGGAGAACACCTGGCTCTTGCGGGTGGGAATGGTGGTGTTCTTCTCAATGAGCTTGGTCATCACACCGCCCAGGGTCTCGATCCCCAGGCTGAGGGGCGTGACATCCAAAAGCAGCACGTCCTTTACGTCCCCGCCCAGCACCCCGCCCTGGATAGCGGCGCCGATGGCCACCACCTCATCGGGATTGACCCCTCGGTGCGGCTCGCGCTTAAAGATATCCTTGACCTTTTGCTGAACCTTGGGCATGCGGGTCATGCCGCCCACCAGTACCACCTCGTTGATATCTTGGGGAGAAAGGCCGGCGTCTTTAAGGGCGGTGCGGCAGGGCCCCTCGACCTGGTCCACCAGATCCTCAACCAAGGCCTCCAGCTTGGACCGGGTCAGCTTCAGGTTCATGTGTTTGGGGCCGCTCTGGTCAGCGGTTATAAAGGGAAGGTTGATGTCGGTCTCCATGGAAGAAGACAACTCCATCTTGGCCTTCTCAGCGGCCTCCTTGAGCCTTTGCAAGGCCATCTTGTCCCCGCGAAGGTCAATGCCTTGGTCCTTTTTGAACTCATCGGCCAGGTAATCGATCACGCGCAGGTCAAAGTCCTCGCCGCCCAGGTGGGTGTCGCCGTTGGTGGACTTGACCTCGAACACACCATCGCCTATCTCCAGGATGGAGATGTCAAAGGTGCCTCCGCCCAGGTCGAAGACCGCAATCTTTTCATCCTTCTTTTTGTCCAGCCCATAGGCCAGGGCCGCTGCCGTGGGCTCATTGATGATGCGCTGCACATTGAGCCCGGCGATCTTGCCCGCGTCCTTGGTGGCCTGGCGCTGGGAGTCATTGAAATAGGCCGGCACCGTAATGACGGCGTCGGTGACGGTTTCGCCCAGATAATCCTCGGCCGTCTGCTTCATCTTGGCCAGCACCCGGGAGGAGATCTCCGCCGGGCTGTTGTCATTGCCTTGAATCCTGATGTGAGCGTCCCTATTGGGGCCGGCCACTATCTCATAAGGCAAAATCTTTATGTCCTTTTGGACTTCAGGTGATTCGAACTTGCGGCCTATCAGCCTTTTGACTGCGTAGACGGTGTTTTGGGGGTTGGTGATGGCCTGGCGTTTGGCCACCTGGCCCACCAGGCGCTCGCCGCTTTCGGTGATGGCCACCACGCTGGGGGTGGTTCTGCTGCCTTCCTGATTGGTGATGACCTTGGCTTCCCCGCCCTCCATAAGTGCCACGCATGAGTTAGTGGTTCCCAGGTCAATGCCTATGATCTTTCCCATATATCAACGCCTCTTTCACAATGAGATGTGCTGGCCGGATCGGCCCTAATTGACGGTGATCTTGATCTCCTCACCATCGTCCGGCTGGCTGGAGGGCTTTTTGCTGACCACCACCATGGCCGGCCGGAGAAGACGGCCTTGAAAAAGATAACCTTTTTGCAGCTCCTGTATCACCGTGTTTTCCTCTGCCTCCGGATCCTCCTGCTGCATCATAGCCTCGTGGACCTCAGGGTCAAAAGCAAGCCCCAGGGCTTCCACCTTTTCCAGGCCGTGGCGTTCCAGCACTTTACTCAGTTCCTGCCAGATAAGCGACAGCCCCTCGGTCACGCCCTGGGTGTCTTCGCTCTGCTCCTCGGCATGGGCCAGGGCCCGCTCCAAGTTGTCCATTATTGGCAATAAGTCCTTAACCAGTGACTCGTTGGCCCGTTTTAGGAAATCCGCCTTATCCCTTTCGCTGCGCTTTTTATAATTGTCCATCTCCGCCGCCAGGCGCAGCACCCGGTCTTTTAGCTCGTCTCTCTCCGCAGTCAGGGCGGCCAAGGGATCTAGTATTTCCTGGGCATCGCTCTCACTTTCGTCCACAGCTATGGAGGGCTCTAAATCCTCGGGCTCGGCTCGAGGCATCGGTGTTTCCGGGGTGGACAGATTATCTTCCTTGGTCATTGCTACCTCAACTTCTCTCATCCAATATGCGGCTGACCAGCTTGGCCGTGTAGTCCACCATGGGAATCACTTTGGAATAGTCCATACGCGTGGGGCCAATAACTCCCAAGGCACCCAAAGGCGCCTTATCCCCCCCGTAGGAGGAGGTTACAATGGACAGGCCCTCCAATTCGGCCAAGTCACTCTCTGCGCCGATGAACAACTGCACTCCCTGGGCCAATATGGCCTTTTCCAATAGCCGCAATAAGGTTGATTTTTCCTCAAATGCCCTGAATATTTGGTGCAAGCGGGCGACATCGTTGAACTCAGGGGCCACCATCAGATTGGTCTGCCCTTCTATGAACAAATCACCCTCTTTGCCGTCGCCCAGGGCCTTTTGCCCCAATTTCAGGGCCCGGGACAAGACCGCATCAAAGCGCACCTTTTCCTGCGCCATCTCAGCGGCCACCCGTTCCCTTACCTCACTCAAGGTAAGGTCGGCTAACAGATCGTTCAAGTATCTGGTGAATTTATCCAGGTCTTCCTGGGTCAGGTCGGTTTCGGATTCAATGATACGGTTTTGGGCCGCCCCGCCCATCGAAACGAATACCACCAATATAAGACCTGGTTTTAACAAGATAAATTCGATATGGCGAAAAACCTCTTTCTCAGGGCCGGGTGCCGCCACTACGGCAACCTGCTGGCTGAGGCCGCTTAGGGTCTTGGAGGTGGATTTGAGCACCTCGTTGACATCGTTGAAATCCTGAGTGG
>JASFOZ010000149.1:0-8701 GCA_050116255.1 Desulfarculaceae bacterium | reverse complement strand
ATAACCAGCACGTTTCCCTTTCTGGTCATGGCCACCTGCCTGGCCAGCTCCTGCTGCGCCTTGAAATATCTTTGCCGGTAATAATGGTCCACCAAGACAAAGTGCATGGGAGCCGGCCCCAGCACAAACCCGTCATACTTGATCTTGAACTGGTGCACGCCGATCAAAATATAATAAAAACCCACACTGCAAAGCTGCGCGGCTATGAGTCCGGCCAGGATAAATGCCAGTTGCCTTTTCTTGGCCAAATGCCGCAGCCAATAAACTCCGGCAATAACGGCTGCCGGCGCCATCGGTGCAATCAGCCTTGAGATGTCCATCCCCTTGAAAGGCAAAAAGACCAGATAGGGCAGGCCCCAAAGCAGACAGAACCTGATCACTCTGGGCCTTTTTCGATAAAGGAACAGGCCGGCCCCGGCCAGGATGGCCATGCCTATGGGCAGGCTTACCGCCCAGGTCAGCCCGTTTCTTATCAACGTCCTTATCAGCTGCTCAAAAGACAGGCGCTCGCCAAAGTGGCTGGCCAGGGTGCCGCCTACGGGATTTATGGCATAGCCCAGCACCAGAACCCGCAAGGCCAGCATAGAGGCGAATACTATGGCCAGGGCCGCCAACAGCTTTACTAGCTGGCGGTGGGAATGATCCCCATCTCTTATGTAAACCAGGCCCGGGTAAGCCCCAAAGGCCAACAAAATATCCATACGCATGGTCAGAGACAAAAGGGAGCTCAAGACAAACAATACCCAATATGTCTTTTGTCTTTTTCCCTTTGCTTCAGGCTGCAATATCTTAGTTAAAAACAATAATGAACTGACAAACAGGAAAAGCGATATTATAGCGGGGTGGCCATAATGGCTGATCATCCAAATACTGGGGGATAAATAAACAGCGATACAGGTCAGAAAGGCGATCTTTTTGTTTTCCAACAAAGCATCGATAAACAGAAAAAGCACTACTCCCAAAAATACTGAAACAACAGCGCTTATGTGATTCATTAAGCTGGATAGCTCTACATATCCACTAAACAGGCCTCTCAGGAAATCCAACAGCAAATAATACCCAAATGACATCTCGCCGTTAAAAATCTGACTAATCAATAGCAGCTTATTATCTCTCAGCGCTTGCAGGTTTATGATATAGCGCACCGAATCCGGGGTTACCGGCCCCTGGAAAACCCAGAAAAAAGACAAAAAACCACCCACTGCAATCAAGGCGAGCAGTTCTTTTTCCCTATAAAGGGGCTGGCCTATCAGCCTTATGGTTTGAGACGAAGACGGTAAAGAATCTGACGTAGAAGCCGGCGGGCGCCCAGGCAAATTAGTCTCCAGGAAAGATGATTAGATGCAGGCCTTAGTTGAATTTCACTCTAAGCCATCAAAATCGTTTAGTCTATAATATATCGGCAAATATTGAGGCAAACTAAAAATGGCGCGGCTAGACCTGCCTGAATGTCCATCATCAATATGAAAGACCTGATGCATCTGGTTTGGTTCAGCCCCGGGCCGACCACCTCGCGGCTATTATCCCTGCGGCTGATTTTTTATTGATGCGAAGATTTAATTGCTTTGGTCGGATGAACCGGCTGCGTCTTTGTATCCTTGGCGGTTTTGAATCCGGGCGTTTATTTCATCCTTATGGTCCTGCAGAAAGCGCAGGGCCTTTTCCGCCGCCGCCACCAACACCTCCCGCTTTCCCTGGGCTATGAGCTTTCCGGGTATTAACAGCTGGCTGCGGGCCAGAAAGGCCACGATCTCATCCTCAGCGTCCAATTCGATTTCAAATTCCTTAGAAAGGTCCTCAAGGCGCTGACCGTACTCCTGGGGATGCTCCAAAAGCACGGAGGGCAATTCCAGCTCCCCGGCCAGGGTCTGGCCGAACCCCGGAGGCAGGGCCGAGCCCTCAATGAGGTCAGCGGCATGGGCCAGCTGGTGAACCACGGTAGAGTCGTTGGCATCGGGGCTGAGGGCAATATAGACATGTCCGGGGTCCAAGGCCCGGGTCTTGATGGGGTTGATCAGCACCCCCCCAGGTCCTTGCGGTTGGGCATCGTTTTCCTTGACCAACAAGTCGCGGTAGGCGTCCAGGTCCAACAGCTTGATCTTTACTTTGCGGCCTGCGGTGGAGGTGAACTCCAGGGACTTGGCGATCTTTTGGGCCTTTTCATGCCCGCAAGGGGGCAGTTTCTGTATGCCCAGGGCGATGGCGCTGCGGTCCGGCTCCAAACGGTCCTTGAGGATCTGATCCTCACGCCCCATATGGCAGTTTTTGAATTTTTTACCGCTGCCGCAGGGGCAGGGATCATTGCGCCTGACGTGGCTGAAGTCCATGATGCGCCTTTCTCATCAATGGCTATCTATGTAACAGGCCGGCCTGTAAAGGCCGGCCCGCCTTGAGAGTGCCAATTGTTACCTTTAGTTTTGCCACTAACCTGAAGGATCTCCTCATGGCCTGATCAATTGCACGGCAGCCGGCAGGTGCTTAATCCTCGGCTATTATACCCTCTTTGCCGGCCTTGGGGCTGCTGACCGGAAACGGGCCCAGCTGCCCGGTGTTGGGATCATAGCGGTGGCGATAGCTGGCATTTATGCCGATGGCCTTGAAGGTGTGTTCCCATCCCCGTTTGTAGTAACCGCAGTCATCATTGAAACAAATATATTGAAATTCGCTGCCCCAACTTTGGACTGCGGGTGAACTCCATTTACTCATCTTCTGTCCGCAGTGCGGGCAGATGGTCTTATCATCTTGCGACATTGTTTTCTCCTAATCTGGTTACCTTGGTGCAGACACGACGCCGGGCCCTTGCTTCCCTTAGGCCACCTGCTCATAAAAGGTAATCATCTCTGAGGGTCACGCAACCCTTTAGTCCTGATTCTCTTGCTACAACAGCGAGTTACCATGTTATCAACTTATGGGGTTGAACGCAGGCTCTCGTCTGCGTCAACATCCGTTGCCCTCTTACGGGCCCTTTAGTTAAAGTCCCTAACCTGGCCTGAATCAGGCGAAAGCATAAGGGACGAGGTGTCAACCGCCTCGAAATCCGAACCCTTCACCTGGCGCAATTGATGCAGCACCTCATTGTCCCAGCGCTCGTCCGGGGCTCCGCTTATAAACCAGGATGAGCCGTTGTCCGCCAGAATCATGCCGTATTTCTTCAGCGCCTGGAGTATCACCTGTACCTGGGGCGCAAAGCCCGAGATATCAAAGTCCTGGCGCAGGCGAAAGCGCATGCCCATGGGCGGGTATTGCTCGCCGGTCAGCTGGGAGGCATAGTGGCGGGCAGGCCAGACATAGGCCCTCTGCGTCTGGGGCGCGGTAAACCTGATGGCATGGCGGATCTCGCCGGCGGCCACTTCTTCGTAGCGCACCAGCCCGGGAAAGATGGGCAGGCCGGCGGCATCGGCCGAGGTCCAGCCCTGGGGCCTCAAGTCATATGAGTTAAGGTCAAAGATGGCCCCCGAGCCGGCGGTCCAGGTTCCATCCATTTGGGGATAGGCCGCGAACAGCTCGTATAAAATCCCATTAACTTCATCCACCATTAATATATGCCTATCGCCCGTGCTGTTCGCCCCGCCCTCAATGGGGGGGTCGGCCGGAATGGGGTAGGGCCCGGGGTCGCTCTCCGAGGCATAGGTGAAGGAGACGTTAACCTTGGGCTGGTCTGGGGGTACTGCAACCCAGGGGATGCCTATGGGGCTTCCTGATCCCAAGGGCCAGTCGCCGGAGCCGAAATCTGGGTGCAGAGTCCGGTCTCTCCCGATGGTGTTGACATAGAGATCAGAGTTGGGGTGAACCGGCAGCTGATCCACCGGGGTATTCCAGATATGGTCAGGGGGAAACACGGTCAAGGCCTGCGCCTGGGCCCTGGCAGGGAGTTGGGTGAAACCGAAAGTTATAAGCAGAGGCAGCAGTATGTAAAAAACCAATACGGCTTTGGCAAAAAAAGTGTCACGCATAGTCCTTCACCTCCATGCCCAATTCTATCTCAACCTTGTCCCAGCGCCAATTACTTGCATAATTTCAAGCAGGTTTGGCTCCCGGAGCCGATGCCGAAGGGGCCGAATCCGGTCTAAAAAAATAAAGAGGGCCGCATGGCAGCGGCCCTCTTTTGGTTTGTAAAGGAAAGGTCAGACCTAGAAGCCCTTCATGGGATTGGGGCCCACCTCGTCGATGGTCTCCATGAACTCCTCTATGACCTGAACCACCCGGTCGGTGTCGTTGATGGCGATCTCCTCCACCCTGACCCGCTCGCTCTCCAGCATGAGGCGGTCCAGGGTCTCGCTGATCTTGGACATACGCACATTGGCAAGCTCAGAGCCCTTGACAAAGTGGCACTGGTAATCCTCGCCGTGGCGGCAGCCCAACAGGAGCACGCCATCGATTCCCGCCGACAGGGAGTCGGCAATCCACACCAGGTTCACCGAGCCCAGGCAGCGCATGGGGATGAAGCGGATATAGGGGCTCCACTTCTTGCCCTTTTTGGCTGCCATGTCCAGGGCCGGCAGGGCGTCGTTCTCGCAGATAAGGCAGATGACCCTGGGCTTCTCATCCTCTTCCTCAGGAACCTCGATGGCCCTGATCATGGAGCCGACCATGTCTACGGAGTAGTTCTTAAAGGAGATGATCCGCTCCGGGCAGGCGCCCATGCAGGTGCCGCAGCGGCGGCAGCGGGTGATGTTGGGCAGGGGGTTGGCCTTTTCATCCTCGTTGATGGCGCCAAAGGGGCATTCCTCGGTGCAGCGTTTACACTGAGTGCAGCGCTGCATGGCGAACTCGGGGAAGGACATATCCCCAGAGCGCGGATGCACGGCACAACCCTTTTCGGCCCCTCTAATAGATTGAATGGCCTTTAAGGCGGCGCCGATGCCGTCATCCTGAGCCCGCAGAAGGCGCATGGGCCGCCTTACCGCTCCGGCGGCATAAATGCCGGTGCGCCGGGATTCATAGGGGAAGCAGATAAAGTGGCTGTCCGGCATGGAGTACTTGATGGTGGGCAGGTTGGGCCCTTGCCGGTATTGCAGGTTCAAGATGGACCAGTCATCACAATCGGCCTTGGCCTGGGCGGTTAGCTTTTTGGCTTCTTCGTCGGGCATATCAAAAGGCACCAGGGGCATGTCCACAACCCTGGGGTTGTTGGGTTTCATACCCGTGGCCAAAACCACCAGATCCAGGTTTTCCAGGATCACGTTGTCATCCAAGAGCACGTCCTTGGTCTCCAAGGTCAGCTTGCCGCCCGACTCGCTGATGGAGGGGTAGGTCTCGTCCCGCCGGATGAAAATCACGCCCTGGCGCTGGGCCTCGCGGTAGACCTCCTCGCTCTGATCCGGGGTGCGGATATCCTTGTACACCACATAAACCGTGGCCTCGGGATTCTGGGCCTTGACGTACATGGCCTGTTTCAGGCTGACCACACAACAGACCGCCGAGCAATAGGGCAGATGGTTCTGGTCGCGGGAGCCGGCGCACTGCACAAAGGCCACCGCATCAACCGCAGAACCATCGGATTTGCGCGTGATCTGTCCGGAACGGGCCAGCTCCTCCATCTCCACATTGGTGATGATGTCGGGGCTGGAGCCGTAGGCCAGGTCGTCCTTCAAGTTCTCGGGTTCATAAGGCAGCCAGCCGGTGGCCTGCACAACGGCCCCGGTCCGGAAGTTCTCACCGTTGCTCAAGGTCACGGTAAAGTTGCCCGGCGCGCCCTCGGTTTTATCCACGGTAGTGCCGGTGAAGGTTTTTATGGAACCATTGCCCTCCACCTGGGCGATAAGGTCGGCTATGTTGTTGTCTTCCAGAGATTGATAAGGCGGTTTCTGGGGGCTCAGCTTGTGCATCTTGGCCTGGAAACCACCCAGTTGGGCCTCTTTTTCCACCAGACAGACCTGTTGGCCGCTATTGGCCGCTTCCAAGGCCGCAGCCAGGCCGGCGGGGCCGCCGCCCACTACCATGACTCCAGTAGCAAGTTCCTCTTCCAGTTGGAAGGGCTCCAGGGGCTTGCACTTGGCGATCTTGGCACCGTACATGCGCAGGTAGTCCTCAGCCAGCATCTGCCGGTCTTCGCCCTCTTCTTCCTCGCCCTCATAAGAGGCCTCGGAACACCAGACCGCCAACTCCCTTAGGGGAGCGCGCTCCAATATGATGTCTCCGAAGCTGAATTCATCGGTTTTATAACGGCCGGAACAGGCCCCGATCAACACCGCCTCTGTTCCCGCTTCTATATCGGCCTTGATCATGGCCACGCCTTCAGGGGAACAAAGCGTCTCGTGCTGTTTGACCTCGCTTATATTTTCCTCGCCCAAAGCTGAGGTTAGCTTCTCGAAATCCAGGGCCTCGCCGATGCCGCATCCCTTGCACAAATAACAAGCGATATTCATCGTTCCTACCTCCCAGCCGCCGCATTAATGGCTTTCAGGGCCGCCGACGTGCCATCCTGGGTGCAGGCGACCACCTCGCACGGCCGCCGGCTGGTGCCTGCACCAAAGATGCCGTCACCAGACACCACAAAGCCGTATTCGTCGTAATTAATCTCGGCGGGAACCTTGTCCACGGCCGTATTGGGCTGCATACCGGTGGCCAATATGACCAGATCGTGCTCAGCCTCGAACTTTTTGCTTCCCTCGGTATCCTCGCCCTCCAGCAGCAGCTTGCCATCCGCCTGGGGAGTGATGTTGGCGATCTTGGATTTAACGAACTCCACCCCGCCTTCATCCTTGACCCTGGTGTAAACATCCTCGTTTCTGTCCATAGCCCGGATGTCTATGAAATAGATGGTCACCTTGGCCTCGGGAAGCTGCTCCCGCACATAGATCGACTGCTTGAGGCTGGCCAAACAGCAGATGGTGGAGCAGAAAGGCAGATGGTTTTCATCCCGGGAGCCGGCGCATTGCACAAAGGCCACATTGGCCGGAGGCTGGCCGTCGCCGGGCCTTAATATCTTGCCGCCGGTGGGACCGTTAACCGCCGCCAGGCGCTCCATCTGCACATTGCTTATCAGATTGGGGCTGGCGTCGAAGTTGTAGGTCTCCAGCTTGGTGGCATCGTAAGGGGTCCAGCCGGTTGCCCAGACCACCGCCCCCGCCTTGAACTCCAGCTCTTGTCCCTGGTCGTTTAGATCCACCGCGCCGTAGGGACAGGCTTCGGCCGCCTTGTTGCCGTCATCGCCGCCCACAATGGAGGGATCGATCACATAGCGCAGGGGGAAGGCCAGATCATGAGGCAGATAAGCGGCCTTGATCTGGTCCAGCCCGTAATTGAACGGGTTGGGGATGGTGGCCTCCACGGCCTCGGCGCATTTACCGCAAGCGGTGCACTTGTCATTGACATAGCGCGGAGCCTGTTTGACTTTTACCGTGTAATCTCCAGCCTGGCCTTCAATGGCGGTCACTTCGGCCATGGTGTAGATGTCTATGTCGGGATTAGCCTTCAGCCGCTTGAAGTTGATCTCCAGGCCACAGTAAGGCGGGCACATCTTGGGGAAGTAGTGGTGAAGCTGGGCCACGCGGCCGCCCAGATAAGGGCTCTTCTCCACCAGCACCACTGCCTGGCCTGCCTCCGCAGCTTCCAAAGCGGTGGTAATTCCGCTTATGCCGCCGCCGACCACCACAATGCTGGTCTTATCCTGGTCCGTCATTTATCACCTCCGCAGAAGTTTCTTTGCGGCCCGCGCTCACTTCCTTGCCTTAAAGACCTAATGGGGCGCGATCTTGGTCTCTGCCAGGGGAGTGGGCGGGGATTTCGCGGAACCGGCCGAACTCAGAGTCAAAGGCCGGGTAAACGGGTCTTTAATAACACACTCTCCCAGGCCCGTCCAGAAAAAGCACCGCCGCAAAGTCCATGGAGCCCCGGCCCGCTTTCAATGGCTGGGGCCCCTATTTAGTATGCAACTTTTTTGCCCGCGCCACGGGGCCTTCTCCGCGGGGCCGGCAAAAAACTCCAGGCGTCACCTATAGGGGTGACGCCTGGAGTTAGCAATTACTCAGACAAGGGGAAGCCTAGCCGACGTTAGCCGGAACCACGTCGCGCTTGAAGAATTCCCATTGGCCGTCTTTGCAGGTGCAATTGACAAAGACCTTCCAGTTTGCCTCGTCCATCTTGGGAGTGTCGGCGCGGAAGTAATAGCCGGGCCAACGGGTCTCCTCACGGAAGAGCATGGTGCGGACATGAGCTTCGGCCTGCCACATGCGGTGCACGTTCTCCCAGCAGCGCTCCAGCTCATAAGAGGTCTCCGCCCCCAGCTTGCCGGCGTCCTCTTTCAGCATGTCCAAAAGCTCCAGGCCGCGCTCCAAAAGGGACTTGGAGGTCTTAAAGGCGCTGGACACGCCGCCGGCATACTCATCCATCAGCTTCTGCAGACGGAACATGAACTGCATGGGCCGGATGTAGGCCGGGTTGATATCGGGGTCAGTGGTGTAGCCTTTGTTTTCCTCAAACAGCTTCATGGGCGCCAAGCAACTGGCCTTAAGGGCCTCGGAGTCACCCGTATCAGGCTGGCTGCTGTTGTCCACGATGAAGCTGATGGCATTCTTGGCGGCCCAGCGGCCCTCGGCATGGGAGCCGGAGGAGAACTTGTGGCTGGAGGCGCCGGAGCCGTCACCAGCGGTGAACAGGCCCTTCACTGTGGTCATGTTGCCGTAGCCCCACTTATAGGGGGTGTCAATATCTTCAGGACCCGATACCCAGGCGCCGGAGCCGCCGGAGTGGGAGCCGA
>JASFOZ010000148.1:0-8723 GCA_050116255.1 Desulfarculaceae bacterium | reverse complement strand
GGGCATAGGCGGCGTGCGCATGCTGAGGGCTCTGGGCATCGAGCCCAACGTGGTCCACATGAATGAAGGCCACAGCGCCTTTGCCTCTTTGGAGCGCATCCGCCAGTTGCGCCAGGATCAGGGGCTGAGCTTTGACGAGGCCTACGAGACGGTCAAGGCCAGCAGCAGCTTCACCACCCATACCCCGGTGCCCGCGGGTAATGACTACTTTGAGGCCGAACTGGTGCGCCGGCACTTTGCCGGGTACGTGGGAGAACTGGGCATCAGTATGCCGGTGCTTTTGGGTTTCGGCCGGGTGCATCCCCGGGACCAGCAGGAGCAGTTCTGCATGACGGTGCTGGCCCTTCGCAGCAGTTCCTTTAACAACGGTGTCAGCCGCCTGCACGGCCGGGTCAGCCGCGATATGTGGAAAGACGTCTGGCCCCACTTTCCCACTGAGGATGTGCCCATCACCCACATCACCAACGGCGTTCACATCCCCAGCTGGCTCTCCAATGACATGTCTTATCTGCTTTCGCGCTCCCTGGGGCCGGCCTGGGTGGAAGACCCCGACTCCCAGGGAGTCTGGGCCAACATTGAGGCCATACCCGATGCTGAGCTCTGGCGCGCCCATGAACGCCGCCGGGGCCGCCTGGTGGCCTTTGTTCGCTCCCGCCTGGTGGCCTCGCTCAAGCGCCGGGGGGCCAGCTCCGAGATGATCACCCTGGCCTCGGAGGTGCTCAATGCCGAACACCTGACCATTGTGTTCGCCCGCCGTTTCGCCACCTACAAACGGGCGGTATTGCTGCTGCAAGACCTGGACCGGCTGGCCGCCATATTGAACAACAGCCAAAGGCCGGTGCAGATGGTCTTTGCGGGCAAGGCCCATCCCCTGGACAACGAGGGCAAGGAATTCATAAGCCAGGTGGTGGCCCTGCAACGTGATCCCCGTTTCCGGCAGCGGCTGGTGTTCATAGAAGACTATGACATCAATGTGGCCCGCTACCTGGTGCAGGGTGCGGACATTTGGCTAAACACTCCCCGCCGGCCCCTGGAGGCCTGCGGCACCAGCGGCATGAAGGCCACTGCCAACGGCGCCCTGAACCTGAGCATCCTGGACGGCTGGTGGGATGAGGGCTACCAGCCGGGACTGGGCTGGGCCATCGGGTCGGGTGAGGAATATGACGACCCCGAGGTTCAGGACCAGATCGAGGCCCGGGCGGTCTTCCGTTTGCTGGAAGACGAGGTGGCCCCCTTGTTCTACCAGCGGGACGAGCACAATCTCCCCCGGGGCTGGATAAGCCACATGAAAAAATCCCTGGCCTTTCTCTGTCCGGAGTTCAATACCCACCGCATGCTGGAGGATTATGTGGACATGGCCTATCTGCCCGCAGCCGGACGTTACAACGCCCTTTCCGGGGATGGGTTCCGGCTGGCCCATGAAATAGGCACCTGGTCCCGGCGGATCAGGGAAAACTGGACCCAGGTCAAGGTGGTGGAGGTGAAAAGCCCTGACCGGGATTATCTGTTGTGGGGTGAGGACATCGAGGTCACGGCCAAGGTGCAACTGGGCGAACTCAAGCCCGAGGACGTGGCCTGCGACATCTACTACGGCCCTTTAGGGGCGGACGGAAATTTCCTGGAGAGCTACACCGGGCCCATGGAGGCGGTCGGCAATAATGACGGCGTGTATGAGTTCGCCGGCAGGCTCACCATCAAACACACCGGACGGCTGGGCCTGAACCTGCGCGTGGTTCCCTTTCACCCGCAGTTGGGCTCCAAATATGCCCTGGGCCTGGCGGTTTGGGGTTAAGACCGGCAGTCCTCCGGCCAGCAGGGCGGTGTTCCCGGCATAATTGCTCAGGTCTTGGCCTTTTTGCGGCCTGATGCCTCTTCCCATAGATGGGGCAGGCGGGGTGCGTTCAGGGAGGGGCGGTTGGCGGTCAGGTTGATCTGGTTCCAGGTGGGGCTGAGCACATAGGTGGCTTCCCCCTGGCGGGGGGCCCCGGTCTCCAAAAAACCTTCCTCCACCCATTGCCCGGCCAGGGTCTGGCCTTGTTCCGGGCTGAGTCCCAACACCCGGGACATCTCAGCGGCGGTCTGGTTTTCGTTCTCATTGAACATGGGCAGCACTCGTTTTTGCTGCTTGGTCAGGCGGCGACGGGCCTGAACCGCTTCATCGTCCTCCCGGGCCTGGGCGTCCATACCCGGGCCCTGGGGAAGGCCTTCCTTGAGATAGTGCTCCACCTGGGCCATGAAGGCCAGGGCCACCCAATCCCCCAACAATCCGGCCTCTTTAAGCCTTGCCGCCGGCTCGGTCTGCAAAAATACCTGCCATTGGTTCCACACCGGCTCTGAGACCTGCATTTCAATTACAGGCATGGGACACCTCCTCCTGAACCTGGCCATATTTTTACCATTTGGCCATAGGCCCTGCCAGGGCGGTGGGGTCAAACCGGGGCGGAAATGGTATTATGTGGGGCATGGACCCGGGTGTACCAGTCATATGGATTGCAGGCGAGCCCCGCAGAATCCAGGATTTCAAGGCGAGGGGGATAGGCCTCAACGGGCAGGCCCGCTTGGTCACCCTGGGCCCGGCCGGCGATCCCGCCCCAGACCTGGTGCTTGATGCCGGCCTGGATTTGGCCCTGGCCTGGGAGACCTGCCCGGATGAGCTGAGGCCCCAGGCCTGTGTGAACCTGGACCATCCCGCCCCCAAGGGCCTGGACTGCCTCCCCTGCCCGGTGCTGGGCTGGGGAGAGGCTCCGGCTCCAGAGGGCATCCTGCCCCCTGACCCCCAAGAGGCGGGGCGGCAGCTTCTGGCCGCCTGCGGGCAAGGCCTGGACCTGCCCTGGCTGGACCGGTTGCAGGTCAACCTGCCCTTGCGGGACCTCTTGGGCCGCTTCCGCCACCTGGCCGGTCCCAGCCAGATCAACTTTGAGATCGGCCTGGACGCCGAGGCCTTGGACACCCTTACTCCGGCTGACCTGGACCAGGCCAAGGAGCTGCTGGCCGGACGCCGCCTGACTGTGCATCTGCCCTTTTTGGACCTAGTGCCGGGCAGCTCAGACCCCATGATCAGGAAGGCGGCTGCCGCCCGCCTGGACCGGGCCTGCGACTGGGGCCTGGAACTGGGGGCGATCCAGGCCGTGGCCCACTTGGGATTTGACATCCGGGCCCATTACGACATCCCCGCCTTTACCAGGCGCTTTTTGCAGATCATAACCCCCATGGCCCAGAAGCTGGCCCAAAGCGGCTGCCGCCTGGCCCTGGAGAACACCTTTGAGCCCGGGCCGGAGCCCCTGTTGGCCGCTGCCCAGGGCCTGGACGCGGCCGGGGTGGAGGTGGGCTTCTGCCTGGACGTGGGCCACTGCCTTTGTTTTTCCAGCACATCCCTGCAGGACTGGTGGGCGGCCTTGAGCGGAAGGCTGTGGGAGCTGCACCTCCACGACAACGACGGCCGCAGCGACCGTCATTGGCCGCCGGGGTGGGGCGAGGTGGACTGGGATTTTCTGGGCTCCGCCTTACAGCGGCTGGAGCTAAGCCCGGTGCTGACCATAGAGCCCCACCATAAACCCCACCTCTGGGCCTTTGCCCGGGGCCTGACGCGGGTTTGGGGGGGCCCGTGAACCGGGATTCCAAATTCCTGCCCGGGCTTATCACCATAGCCGCCGGGGCCGGGCTTTTGATCATGGGGTACTACATCGCCCAGGGGGAGCTGGAGCCCCAGATCCTAAAGTGGCAAAAGAGGGCCTCAGAGGAGGCCATCCGGGCCAACAAGCTGGCCGTCCTGAACCAGCAGCTGGAGGCCCGCCTGGCCCGGCAGCCGGCCTCGCCGCCTGCGGCGGTCCGCCCAGCACCGCCCCCACAGCCCCCGCCCAATACTCCCAGGGCCGTGGGCGAGAGCCGGGTGCTGAGCATGGGCCGGGCGGCGGTGGTGCTGGACGGGCGGGCCACGGTGACGCTTCTGAAAATAACCCGCAAGCCGCACCGGGCCGCCCTGCGGGTGAGGGTTCTGGGAGGCCAGGAAGGCACCGTGATCCTGGGGCCGGGATCAAGCGTGGGGGTGAAGGTGCAGGGCCATGTCTACCACCTGGTGCTAAAGGCCATACACACCTCGTCCGTGAGCTTTACCTTTATCAAGTAGCCCTGGACATTTCTCATCAATAACAAGCTAATTATGTGGAGTGGTATTGCGGCTGGTAGCAGTCAGGAGGGCCAGTTCAGGGCCTGGGAATCTCAGTCAAAGAAAAAACCTTAGCCGTGAGTTCTAATCCGCCTCAGTCCAAAAAATGGAAGGCAGTAAGGTCAACGGCTGCAATTATTCTGGTTAAAGGCGAACTTAGGGAAAAGCAAATCCCGCCCCAGCGACCAGAACTTACACAAAACTGATAAAGAACAGACCGCCGTTTTTTGCGCCTAGAGCTTAAGCCGGTTCTCACCACCCGGCTCCAGGCCCAGATCCGACCCACATTGCATAATGGCCTCAGCCATGGCCTGTCCATAGCCCCGGGAAAAGGAGAACACAACCTGGGCAGCCTCGGCGCTGCGGCTGAGCAATACCACCTGACAAGGGATGTGCAGAATCGGCCCCTGAATAAGGCAGGGCGGATTGAGCCTGGACGCGGTCAGGTCCAGGCTGGTTATGTGCTCCATAACCGCCAAGGCCCGGGTGCCCACCACTGCCAGCAGGGCCTGGCCGTCGGTGGTCTCGGTGTAGGACTTTTCCTGGGGAGGGGCGGCCTGCTCCGGGCCCAGGTGCCATATGGCGCACTGGGTGCGGTTCATGCGGTTGATCAAGATGCCCCTTTCCAAGACGCACTGCCCCGGCTGCTCCGGGATGGTCAGGCCCCAGGGCTGGAACCGGCCCAGGTTTGCATCCTGCAGATCCCACTTGGGCCGGTGGCTGAGGTCGATAACAAAGGGACCCGATCCCTCGCCTTCATAGGCCAGGGCCACCTGCCAGCCGTTCCGGGGCTGGATCTGGGCATTGGGCATTCCAAAATCAAGCGGAGATTGCCGCTGGTACTTATTCATCATCCTCTCCTCAACTCCTGAGCCGCTGGCCCTGGGGGTCATAAAACGGCGTAGGCACTACCGTGGCCTGATATTTTTGGGGCTGGTTGGAGTCGTTTTGATAGATGTTCAGGGCGCCGCCCTCTTTAGCCAGATGCTGCTTGACCAGGGCCATGCCGATGGTGCGGCCCAAGGTCTGGGAATGGCGGCAGGTGCAGACAAAGCCCTGGATGGAGTCCCCTTTATAGATCACCGCGCCGTCGCCCGGGGTCTGGGAGCCCTGGCTCATCTGAAAGCCCACCAGCTTGTAGCGGTCGGTCTGGCCCTCGCAGAATCCCAGGGCCGGCGCCCCCACCTTCTGGCTGGCCTTGTCCTGGCGGTCCCATAAGAAACCCAGACCCAGGTCCAGAAGGTTCACTCGCTGCTCGGTCTCCTGGCCGATGATGATGTGCCCCTTTTCCAAGCGCAGCACAAACTGGGCCTCCAGGCCAAAGGAGACGATGCCGAACTCCTCACCCGCCTTGAGGAGCATCTGCCATACTGCCGGGCCGTAGGAGGCGGGGAAGTGCAGCTCATAGGCCAGCTCGCCCACAAACCCCACCCGCAGGGCCTTTACCGGCACCTCGCCATCCAGGGTTATCTCGCGGAAACCCATGTAGGGAAAGGCCTCATTGGAAAGGTTGGCATCGGTCAGCTTGGCCAGGATCTCCCGGGAGCGGGGCCCGGCAAGGTTGATGGCGGCCAGGGCGTCGGTGAGGTTGACCAGATGGAAATCCCAGCCCTCGCTACGGGTGTAATAGCGGAACCATTCTATGGTGCCCCCGGCCCGGCCGGTGGAGGCGGTGAAGTAATAGTCGTTTTCCCCCACCTGGGCCACCACGCCGTCATCCAGGATGCAGCCGTCGTAATTGAGCATGGCCGAGTATTTGAGCTTGCCCTCGGGGATGCGGCTCATATCAGAGATATAGACCCGTTGCAGGGCCTTGAGCGCGTCCGGGCCGTGCAGCCTGAACTTGCCCAGGGTGGAGACGTCAATGATGCCCGCCCGCTGGCGCACCGCCTCGATCTCCTGGCTGCTGGAAAGGTCGCGGGAAAAGTAGCGGGCCCTCTGCCAGACCCCCACCCGGCGGAACAAGGCGCCCGCCTCTTCCTGCTCCTTGTGCATGGGGGTGCGCTTGAAGATGTCGTGCCCAGGCCCGGCCAGGGTGCCCATGAGAATGGGGGTCAGGGGCGAACGCACCGTGGTGGGCAGGAGCCCTTCCGGACTCTGGCCGCGCATCTGGGCCAGCACCAGGGGCAGGTTGGCGCCGGGTATGCCGCCCTGGCCCGGACCCAGCCCGAAGACGCCGAAGCGTTTGGCCAGCTCGGGCACATCAAAGCCCTGGTCCACGCACTGCTGGGCGGTCTTATAGGTGCCGTCCTCGTCAAAGCAGATAAAGGACTTGCGGCCCATTCCGATGCCCGGACCGGTGGTGACAGAGCAGCCCGCCTGCGGGCCGGGCAGGGAGGCCAGTTCCGACTCGGCCTGGTTAAGGGCGGCATCCGCGCCGCAGTCACTGGCCGCCTTCAGGCCGGCCAGCCTGCCTGAGGCCTCGAGGGCGCCGGCGTGGCCGTATCCCAAGAGCCTGCCCGCGGCATGCACCCGGGGGGGCATCTCTGTGGGCAGGAAAAAGCAGGTGTAGCTGTCAAAGGCGAACTTGGCCTGGGCCGTGCTCAGGGGGCCGCTCAAGGGGGCGAGCCCGGCGGAGGCGACGATCAGGTCGCAGGAGAAGTCCTTGGTCTCATTGCCGGAGAGGCTGCCTAATATAGCTCCGCTGACCTGTTTCTTGCCCTGAGCCTGGGAGGCGGCCCAGCCGGGCAGGAAGGGTATGCCCTTTGCGCTGAGGGCCTCCACCATTTCCTTATCATGGCCCTGACTGCGGGCATCGGCCACGGCCAACACCTCCAGGCCGGCTGCGGCCAGGTCCACGGCCGCCTCCAGTCCCAGGTCGTCGCCCACGCTGAAAACGGCCTTCTGGCCGGGCAAGAGGGCATAGGTGCGGGCCAGGCGCAGGGCGTAGCCGGCCTGCATCACCCCCGGGCGCTCGTTGTGCTCAAAGACCAGGGGCCTTTCCTGACACCCGGTGGCGACCACCACGCTGTGCGGCCGGATCTGGATGTAGCGCTGTAAAAAGGAATCTTCAGGGCCGCCGGCTTGAAAGGCGGTGATCAGGTTGTCCCCGCACAGGTTGGTGATCTTGGTGCGGGTGAAGACGCGGATGTTATCCCGGGCCGCCACCTCGCGGGCCAGCTCCTGCCCCCGCTGATACAGGGGTTTTCCAGGGGCATACTCCCGGGTGCGCCAGTCATAGAATCCCCCCAGCCAGGGGCGGCCCTCGAACAGCACCACCCTGAGCCCCTGCTCCGCCGCAGCCAAGGCGGCGGACATGCCCGCCGGGCCGCCGCCCAGCACGCAGACCTCGGCGTTGAGATAGAGCTCGCTGAAGCGGTGGCGGTCCCAGGACTTGCCCGGGTCTACCCGCCCGGTGCCGGCCCGCTGCCGGATCTGCTTCAGGGCCAGGGGCCAGATAAAGGCAGGCTTGTGGAACCTACGGTAGTAGAAGCCGGCAGGCATGAAACCGTCAAAGCTGTCCAAGAACCCCCAAAAGTCGCTATCCGGAGAGCCGGAGACGTTCTGGGGGCTCACCTGCATCCCCTCTCCCAGGGGCGTGACCTCGGCCTGGACATTGCACTCGCCGTCCACAGCCACCATGCTGTTGGCTGACTCGCCGTCCAGGCTGTACAGGCCCCGGGGGCGGTGATACTTGAGGCTGCGCCCCAAGATCTTCACCCCGTTGGCGTGCAGGGCGCTGGCCACGCTGTCTCCGGCCAGCCCTTGCATAGAGCGGCCCTGCCAGGTGAAGCCCAGGGTCTGGCTGCGGTCTATCTTCTGGGTGGGATGCTCGGGCAACCGTTTCATGACACTGCTCCGGACTGGTCGGTCTCCCGGCCGGTCAAGGTGTTGCGCCAAATGCGGAACCATATGCCGCAGCCGTCCCTATGGCACCACCATTCCTCTTGGGGTCCGGCCACGGCCCGGCGCATCTGCACGGCCTGGGAATAATCCCGGGCGCTCAGGCCTTCTTGATCAGACACAGGGTCCTGTGCCGGATTGCCGAAGCGGAACTCGTACATATCCCTTTTGCCGCAGATGGGGCAGGTAATGGTAAAGGACATGATTCAACCTTTCTCTATCAGGTCGGGCAAAAAAGCCTGTATCGCGGTCATGACTAGTTCCAGGGCCCATAGCCGAAGGCGCCGGCGGTCTCTCCGGTGGGCCGGTATTGTTCAAAGCGGCGCAGGCTGAAGGACTTGAGCATCTCGGGACACTCAGCCCGGGCCATGAATTGGGCCATGTATTTGCCGGTGATGGGCCCTGACTTGAACCCGAAATAACCCCAGCCCACGTCCAGGTAGAGCCCCTCCACCGGGTCGTTGCCCTCCAGGATGGGGGCCATGTCCGGGGTCATGTCGGCCAGGCCGGCCCAGTGGCGCATGAACTTCACCCCCCGCAGGAATGGAAGCAGTTCGGTCATGGCCTCGGCCTGGTGCTTGAAGTAATGGGGAGTGGAGTTGGTGGTGTAGTTGGGCCAGGGGTCCATGTGGGCGCCGGTGGCGATCTCGCCCTTGAGGGTCTGGTTGGCGTAGCAGTGGTAGGCGCCTGAGGAGATGACGTGGTGGAGAATGGG
>JASFOZ010000147.1:0-8740 GCA_050116255.1 Desulfarculaceae bacterium | reverse complement strand
CGGTGAGCTGGGCCTGGTGCTCCTGGTGGAACTGGAGCATGGCCTTGAAGTCCACCTGGGTCAGTATATCGCCGTTTATGATTAAAAGCGGCGACGAGGGGGTTTCCATGAGTCCCAAGGCGCCGGCGGTGCCCAGGGGCCGGTCTTCATTGAGGTAATTCAGCTCAACCCCATAATCACGACCGTCGCCGAAACGCTCCCGTATCTTATCAGCCATATAATAGGTGGATAGGTTGACCCGCCTTACGCCCGATTGTTTCAGCTGTTCCAGGATATGCCCCAACAAGGTGGTATCGCCCACGGGCAACAGAGGTTTGGGACAGTCCTCGGTTAAAGGCCGCAGGCGCATGCCCAGACCGCCTGCCATGACCATGGCCTGCAGCTGGGTCTCATTCGAGGGCAACAGGTCGCCCTCGGTCACCAGATCCACAACCTGACCCTGCCCATTGACCAGGGGCAGCTGGCGCACATTGTGCTTTTTCATGAGCGCTATCAAATCACCGGTATTGCTGCCGGCAAGGGCTGTAACCGGTCCGCCGGGAGCCCAGGTGCTTTTCAGCTCCAAAAAGCGGCTGATAGGGGCATTAAAATCCTGACCAGCCAAAAGGGCCCGGCGGATGTCACCATCAACTATCAGATCTATCAAGGCCCCTTGGTCATCGGTGACCAATACGACTCCTTTGCGTCCTTTGTTCATGCAGCCTATGGCTTGTCTTATGGGGGCGTCAGGGGTGACGCATATCTGGCTGAGGGGCTCTTTCATTGGTTCCTGATAATCCGCCTAAATAATTCTGGCTGGGACGCCGGCCACTTTAGCGCCGGGAGCAACCTCGTCAATGACAACCGCACCCGCACCCACCAGGGCCCCGGCGCCAATGGAGACAGCTTCGCGCACCACCGCCCCGGCTCCGATATGGGCGCCTTCGCCCACCTTGACTCCCCCGGCCAGGCGGCAGCCTGTGGCCAGGTGGGCATGATCCCCCACCAGGCAATCATGTTCCACCAGGGCTCCAGTGTTTACTATCACATTGCTGCCCAGGCGGGCTCCGGTATTTACTATGCCGCCGGCCAGCGCCACCGTACCCGGGCCGGTCTCAGCCCATTTGGAGATCACCGCCGCCGGATGCACCACCTTAAGGGGAGTGAGGCCCAAGGCGGCGGCTGTCTGGAAAAGCCTCTGGCGGGGGCGGGCATCGCCCACTGATCCCAACCCCACCACAAAGCTGTCCGCACCCTTTTGGGCCAACTCTTCCAGGAGGTCGTCACCGCCCGCAACCGGCACCCCCATGATCCGCTTATTCCAAAGATCGGGGTTAGGGTCCAGCACTGCCATTATATTGGCTGCGCCTTCAGCCATAATGGCATCCATGACCACCCGGGCGTGGCCTCCCCCGCCCAGGACCACGCAGTTTGGCGCAGGGCCGCTCACCAGTTCGCCTCCCCAAGGTCGTGGAAGCTTTTGGCGGTCAAGTTCTGATCCAAGGCGACTTTCTTCAGATGGTCAGCGATAATGGCAGCCGCACCCCCCTGGTAATAAGGGTTTTGCAGGCCCTCCAGGTCGGCCCTGAAACCGGGATCAAGGGCCAGCCTGATCCCTTCCAGAATTTGACCCTGCTCACAAGGCACGTCTATTACGTTCTGCGGGCGAATTCTCCCTTGCTGGCGGCTGCCGATGTTCACCACCGGCAGCTTGAAGGACGCCGCCTCCAGGATGCCGCTGGAGGAGTTACCCACCATGGCTGCGGCCGAAGCCATGAGGCTGAAATATTTCCTGCTGCCCAAGTTGTCACGAATATGGGCAAAGCGGTGCTTTTGGGTAAATGCGGAGATTCTCTCCGCCACCACCCGGGAGCCGGTATCGGCATTGGGCATGGTGAATATGACCGGCCTGGCGATCTCGGCTAAGGCCTCCAGGAGTTCGTCAACTTGCTCGCCGGTGCCGCTGAGTTCGCGGGTGGCGGGGTGAAAGGTAACCAAAAGGGGAGGCGGCTCCAGGGCCAGGCCGATATCCTCCTCTAATTCATCTTTGCCCCAAAGCTCCATCTGGGCCAGGTTGTCCAGGCTGGGCGCTCCGCATACCACCACCCGCCAGGGCTCCTCGCCCATCTGCATCACCCGGCGTCCGTATTCCTCGGTGGAGACAAAGTGCAGGTGGCTCAACTTGGTCAGGGCATGGCGCAGGCAATCGTCTATGGCGCCCAGGGTCAACTCTCCCCCGTGAACATGGGCTATGGGCAGGTTAAAAGGCACCGCGGCCAGGGCGGCGGCGAACATCTCAAAGCGGTCCCCCAGGACCAGCAGAATGTCAGGCCGCAGCCTCTCCAGGGCCTGGGCAAAGCCCATAACCCCGATTCCCATGGATTTGGCCGTCCCCTGGGGGCTGTCAGAGGAAAGAAGGCATTCCACCCGCTCAGCTACTTCAAACCCCTCTGCCTCTATCTGCTCCACGGTCATGCCGAATTCCGGAGACAGGTGCATGCCGGAGACGATCAGATTCAGGTCAAGCTCCGCGTCGAGGTCAATGGCCCGGGCCAGGGGACGGTAGATGCCCCAGTCGGCGCGGGAGGTGGTGACCAGGCCGATGGACCTCATAGCAGCATCTCCAGGCCCAAAATGGTGCCAGCCGGGATATCCCGGGCGGTGCGGCGGCCCACCACCTCCGAGGCCCGCGAGGGGGGGATGCCGGTACCGGGGCGTTTACTGGTAAGCATATCAGGCCGCAGCTCGCTGCCCGCGGCAATGTCCACCGCCGCCACCAGGCTGCGCCGGGCGGCGCGGGCCGTCTCCGCCTCGCTGGGCGCAGGTTCCTTGCGGCCGTGGCCCAGGGCGGCCTCCACCTTGCGCACACCGGCCACCAAAGCGGCCAACTCGTCTGGTATGGCCGAGGCCTGATGGTCCGGGCCGGGCAGGCCGCGGTCCAGGGTGAAATGCTTCTCAATGATGCAGGCGCCCAGGGCCGCCGCTGCCAGGGCCACTTCCGGGCCCAGGGTATGATCCGAATAGCCCACAGGCCTATGGAACCTTTGGCCCAGGGTGAGCATGGCCCTCAGGTTGGCCTCGGCGGGAACAGCAGGATAGCGGGACACGCAATGCAGCAAGGCCAGGTCCCGGCATCCCGCATCAGTGAGGGCATTCACCGCCACCTCCACCTCAACCAGATTTGCCATGCCGGTGGAGAGGATGACCGGAATTCCCTTGCCCCCCGCCTCAGCCAGAAAAGGAAGGTTGGTCACCTCTCCGGAGGCGATCTTTATCGCCGGTATGCTAAGGCTCAAAAGCAGGTCCAAGCTGGCGGTGTCAAAGGGAGTGGACAAAAAGATCATGCCCTTGCCTTGGCAATGCCCGGCCAGGCTGTGGAAGTCATCTGGGGAGAGGGTCAGGCCCTGGAGCATCTCTTTTTGGCTCTTAGCGTTACTAGCGGCCTTTTGATACTGTGCCAGAGGGGCTTGGCTGGTTGCCAAATCTTCGGGGTCAAAGGTCTGGAACTTCACCGCGTCGGCGCCGGCCTCTGAGGCCGCCTCCACCATGGCCAGGGCCCGGCTCAGATCGCCATTATGGTTCACCCCGGCCTCGGCGATAATGAAACAAGGCTGATCCGGCCCAACCAGGCGGCCGCCTATGTTCAAGGACCTCACCATGCGGTCCAACCTCCGTCAACCACCAAGTTAGCTCCGGTCACGTAGGAAGACAAGTCGCTGGCCAGAAAAGCCGCAGCCCCCTTGATCTCATCCTCTGTGGCCAGCCGCCCCAAAGGGGTGCGTTTTTGGTAGCGCTCCACAAACTCTGGAGGCTGGTTCCGGGCGATTCCGCCCAGAGAGATGGCGTTCACCCGCACCTTGGGGGCCAACACCGTGGCCAGCCAGCGGGTCAGCTGCAAAAGACCGCCTTTGCTGGCGGCGTAGGCAGCCGGATTTCCCATGGCAGTGCCGTCATACAGGCTCATGTCCGGCCCCACCATGCCGTAGATGGAGCTGATATTGATCACGCTCCCTTGTTTGGAAGCGGTCAAGGCCGGGGCGCAGGCCTGGGTCAGCAAAAAGGGAGCGGTCAGGTTTACTTCCAGGGCGGCGCGCCAGGATTCCGGCTGCTGCTGGTCAAAGGGCACCGCCCAGCCCTTGAGGGAGCTTGTACCCACAAAAGCGGCGCAGTTCACCAAGATGTGCAGACCGCCCAGGTTGTCAATAACCTTTGCAGGCGTCTCCCTGAGCGCCTTTTCATCATTGAGGTCGCAAGCCAGGGCCAGAGTGGACACATGGTATTGTTGGCTTATGTCCTCGGCCACCTCGGTGCAAGGTTGGGCCTGCATGTCCAGCACCGCCAGTGCCGCCCCCAACTCGGCCAGGGCCGCGCAGATGGCCCGGCCCAGATGACCGGCGCCGCCGGTGACCAGGGCAACGCGCCCGGAAAGGTCCATGAGTTCCTGCACAGAGGGCACTTTTTTAACCTCAGGTTTGGTTTCCGTTTTGCCCCATCAAAAACTCGGCAATGCGGAAATCCAGATCAGTGTCTATGTCCAGGGCCCGCTCCGGGGGTATGGTCACCGCTGTGACCTTGCCCTCCCACATGTTATCAGCCTCCAGCACGTAAGCAGGCCTGGCCGCATAAGCCACAGTGGCCATATCATAGACCGCCGGGGCTGCTTGGCGAAAGGCCACTCGCTGATGGGTGGGAATCACCGGGCTGGCGCTGCCGTCTTGGCCGAGCACCACTTGGTTGAAGTAGGGATTGCGGGCAGCAGGGGTTACGGTTATAGCCAGGTCGGAACCGCTGTCCAACAGGGCCTGTATACAGGCATCCAGGTCTTCCGGGGCCCGCAGGGGCGAAGTGGTGGGAATGGCGGCAAAGACCTCCACCGGCGGATAGTCCTGTAAAGAGGCCATGGTTTCCAAGGCATGACGCCAGGCCAGCCATTCCGGGGAATCGTCTTGAGCCAAGGACGCCGGACGCATGAAAGGAACTTCCGCCCCGTATTGGCGGGCCACTTCGGCGATCTCGTGGTCTTCGGTGGAGACCATCACTCTTTGTACCAAGCTGGAACGCAGGCCGCACTCTATGGCATAGGCGATGAGTGGTTTGCCCGCCAGCTTTTTGATGTTTTTTCGGGGGATCCCCTTGGATCCGCCCCGAGCAAATATGAAACCGATAACAGAAAGGTTCATGGGCACAGTCTTCAAATTACCTACCGTTGTTCACTTCCGAAAAATTTAGATCCAATCTATTGCTGGTAATTCCAGGCTGATAAATCCACGCCTAATAATTGTTGCAGTTTTTGATTGCTGGGTCCGTATTCCTCTTCAAGCTCCCGCAGCACTTTGGGATCAATGGGATCAGGCTTTTTGCTGGTGGTGAAATTGAAGCGCCGGTTCCACTTGATTAGCTTGTTTTTGAGAGAGCGGCCGATACCCCGGTGAGGGAGATAAATATGGGAAAGATACCCAAGTTTGTATGATAGGTAATGCAAGCTGGTGTTACGGATAGAGCTTGAAAAGGCAACTTTTTTTTCAAAGGATTGGCTGGCAAAACCAGCCGGTTCGATGTCGAGGAAATCGGCGACTCTTCTCAAAACCACCCTGGGATCAGCCTTTATCTCATCAAAAATAATGACAAGGAACTGCTCCCGGGGGAACAGGTCAAAGTATTTTTCAATTTGAAGATTGTAATGGCCGGGGTCAAGAAACACTTTACGGAAATAATGCAGCCTTATCGCTTCCTCAAAGGTGGGCGGAGCCTCGCCTTTGTTCAGCCGCAGCCGGTAATGGGAGACGGCTCGGCTTATAGGCTCTCTTAGGCTGATAATGAGCTTTGGTTTAAAATGTCCGATGTCATTAAATATTCTTTGGGCAGCTTCGGGCTCTTCCAGGCATCCTTCTGAAATATCGCCGATCAACTTATAGCTGGCGCCTTCTTTCAATTCGGTTTTGTACCAATTCATACCTAAAAAATAATTAGGGCTGGGAAAGTAGTGCGGGCCCTTGTTGGGGCGCACATACACCTCAGGATGGCGCTGCAAACTTTTATGCAGCCAGCTAGTGCCGCATCTTAAGGCGCCGAGCACGATGAAATCAGCAACCCTGCCTTCATTTTGGGCTGCGTCCAGCAGCTTTTTCTGTTCAAAACGGTTGACAGCCCTGAGCCAAGCCTGCCCAAGATCATATTCCGCTTTTAAAAGGGATTTTCTTTGTTCATAGAGGCGCTCTTTCGCCTGTGCCGGTCCGGCCCAGGTCAACACCCGGTGGCGCAGCTGGACAGCCTCTTCCGGGGTATCAGGCCAAGGATATTCTGTGGCGCCGAACCGGATGGATTTTTCCGATAGATCTTTCTTGCGCAAACACACTACATCCCCAAAAGAAACATCAAATAGCTTGACCAACAGTAGGGGGTCCCCCTGCATCGGTGTGATGAATAGCACTCTTTGGGCAACCTCTTCAAAGCTGTGGGATTTTAAATTTTGTTCTTCCCTTTTCAAAGATTCGGCATCCTTCCTAATTACAGGGTCATCCGAGTTGGGAAAAAATGAGCCAAGCCCTTGTGTCCGCGAGCACCATAGAGACGTAACCTAATCACCATATGCCTTCAGAATGTTGCGCGGTAGTTATACATCGGTTTTCAAGCCTCCAGGCCCCAAGAATAGTCACTGAGCGCCAAACCCACATTGGTTATGGGCCGGCCGGTGCCGTAAAAATCGCCGGGGGCGACTTCTAATAGACCCGCCCTTAACACCTTGTCAGTGCGGTGCCCGGGAGTTAGGGCGGCCAGGTCCAGGCGGTAGCTGCCGGGTGCCAGGCTGAGCCTGGGCACCCGGCATACCAGTTGGCCTTGGGGAGGCAGGCGCTCGAAATCCTGATTGGTGAGCTTGGTCCAAAGGCACATGATGCGCATACCCATTTGATCCCGGATCCAAAGCCAGGAGGATACGTTTTTCAACTCCTGGCCGTTGGTGCGGTAATCAATCACAAACTCAACCGGTTCTCCACAAGTGGCGAAATCAACGGTCCTTCCCTGGGAATCACGTAAGGCGATGCCGGTGAACTCCACCAGGCCGTCGCCCATGCGCTGCTTTTCGGCAAAGTTGTCATGGCTGCTCAAGGCCAGGCTGGCTTGGGTGTAGCGGTTCACCACCTCCTTGCTGGCGCCGTCGGCTGCCACCAGGCCATGATCCAGCCATATGGTGCGGGGGCACAGGCCCAGAATGGCCTCCATGTTGTGGCTGACCAACAGAACCGTGCGGCCCTCGCCGGCCACTGATCCCATCTTGCCCAGGCACTTTTTTTGGAAGGCCAGATCTCCTACGGCCAGGACCTCGTCCACCAGCAAGATCTCCGGCTCCAAGTGGGCGGCCACGGAAAAGGCCAGGCGAACATACATGCCGCTGGAATAGTATTTCACCGGGGTGTCGATGAACTTGGCCACCTCGGCGAACTCCACCATCTCCTCAAAGCGGGTGTCGATCTCCTGTTTGCGCATGCCCATGATGGCGCCGTTGAGATAGATATTCTCCCGGCCGGTCAGTTCGGGGTGAAACCCGGTGCCCACTTGCAAAAGGGTGCCCACCCGGCCCCTGACCAGGGCGCTGCCCTGGGTGGGATCGGTGATGCGAGAGAGGATCTTAAGCACTGTGGTTTTGCCTGCACCGTTATGCCCGATGATGCCCACCACCTCGCCAGGTTGCACCTGAAAGCTGACGTCTTTGACCGCCCAGATGAGCTCATCCTCGCTGGCCTTGGTGGTGGCGCGGATCAGATACTTAAACGGTGCCTTGAGGGCCCTGCCCACGGCGCCCATGAAGCTGGAGGGCTTTTCCAGGGACTTGCCCAGGCGGTAGCGCTTGGCCAAGTGCTCTACTTGTATGGCTGGCGCAGACATGGCTTCACATCAAGTCCACGATGTTGCGTTCAGTGCGGCGGAAAAGGTGGGCCCCTATGAAAAGGAGCACCAGCACCAAGCCCGCCGACGCCGCTGATATAATATCCGGGGGCTGACCCTGGCCCAACAGGGACCAGCGAAATCCCTCGATTACCACGGTCATGGGATTCAGGCGGTAGATGGTGCGCCAGGTTTCGGGAATCAAGGAGCTGGCATACACCACCGGCGTCAGGTACATGACCACCTGCAGGGCATGCTCCACGCCAAAGCTCACGTCCCTGAACTTCACCGCCAGAGTGGCCAGGCACAACCCCACCGCCAGGGCGGCGGCTGTGGCCAAAACCAGGAAAGCGGGCAGAAAAACAAGGTTCCAGCCTGGATAGACACCGTAGAAGAGCATCATGCCCACCAGGATCAGAAAGGACATGCAAAAATCCACCAGCCCGGAGCAGGCCGTGGCCAGGGGGACCACCAGGCGGGGAAAGTAGACCTTGGATATTACGCCCATGTTGGTGACCAGGCTGGCTGCGGACTTGCCTGTGGCCACGGCGAAGAGCTGCCAGGGCAGAAGACCGGAGTAGGCGAATAAAGGGTAAGGGATACCGTCTGAGGGAAGTTTGGCCAGCCGCCCGAAGATGATGCTGAACACCACCATGGTTACAAAGGGCTTGAGGATGATCCAAAGCGGGCCCAGGGCCATCTGGCGGTAGCGCCCCTTGACCTCACGCCAGATCAGGAAGTACAAAAGCTCCCTGAACTGCCAGAGTTCCGCCAGGCCCAGGGATCCCCATCCACGGCGCGGTTTTATCTCTATATTTATGGGGTTGACCTCAGCCACTGCCTTATTGCTCCATTGTGCAAAGCATTTGGGCTTGCC
>JASFOZ010000146.1:0-8758 GCA_050116255.1 Desulfarculaceae bacterium | reverse complement strand
ATCTCTATCGTCATCGCATTGGCTCGGTGGGAACTATGGCCGGGGTAGTCGAGGTCAGATTGGTTGATTCGAACGGAGATCCCGTCCCCGTTGGCGAGACCGGTGAAATCACTATAAGAGGTCCGAACATTATGAAAGGTTATTTCAACCGGCCCGAGGAAACAAAAGAGACCCTAAAGGATGGTTGGCTTTATTCGGGAGATATAGGCAGGTTCGACCAAGAGGGCTATCTCTACGTAGTGGATCGGATCAAGGACCTGATCATCAGTGGAGGCCTGAACGTTTACCCCTCCGAGGTAGAGGGTGTTCTGTACACCCATCCGGCCATTGATGAGTGCGCCGTGGTCGGGATGCCCCATGCCGAATATGGCGAGGCCGTGACCGCATTTGTTATTCCAAATAATGACTTGAAGGTCACCGAAGCCGAACTTATAGCTCATTGTAAAAAATATATAGCTTCCTATAAAGCACCTAAAAGTGTTGTTTTTGTCGAAGATCTGCCCAAATCAGCGGCCGGAAAAATACTGCGCCGAAAGATAAGAGAAGTTTTGACGAGCCAAGTGGTTGGTCCGCTGCAAACACAAGGCACATAAAGAGATTAACGATTTTAAAAGGTCAAAAAGACCATCGGCCCTAGAAAAACGGCCAGGAAGCAATATTGGCCCACAATCAACTAACAATGGGGAGGGTGTGTAATGAAAAAGACAGTAATGATGCTAACCGCAATATTCTTTGTGTTTGGTTTCATAGTGACTTCTTCGGTGTTACCAGCGGCGGCGAAAACCATCGAGCTAAGGTTCGCCACCGCCTTCTCACCCAAGCACACCATGCAGAAAATGGTATTTGAGCCTTGGGCTAAGAATATCAGCGAGTTGACCAATGGACGGGTCAAAGTAAAATTCTTTCCCGGCGGAGCATTAGGCAAGGCCAAGGACCTGTATGCTGTGGTTGAAAACGGCATCGCCGATATCATTTACACCATCCACGACTACACCCCGGGCCGCTTTCCGCTTACCAATGTATTCGAATTGCCCTTTATGGGTGAATCGGCCACGGATTTTGCCAAGGCCATGTGGTTGATTTATGAAAAATTCCCCGAGTTCCAAAAGGAATACCGAGCGGTCAAGGTGCTTGCCTTGTGGTGTCATCCACCCGGATCGTTTTTTACCACCCAAAAACCTTTTCGGAAAACCGTGGACCTCAAGGGAATGAAGATCAGAACCTCCAGCCCATTTGTCACAAAGGCATTGAAAAAGTTCGGTGCGGCTCCGGTTAGCATGCCGGTGACCGAGATCTATACCGCCCTTGAGAGAGGCGTAGTTGATGGCACCGTGCTTCCCTATGAGGCAATCTGGGTTTTTAAAATGGCCGATTTGGTTAAATACGCTACCGAAAAAACCAAGTTCTACACAATGACCAAGACTGTAATGATGAACAAGAAAAAATGGGAATCTCTGCCCAAGGACATCCAGAAAATCCTCGATCAGCACAGTGGCATGGCCTTGTCACTGGCCTGCGGCAAGGCATTTGACAGAGCCGAAGCCGCCCTTAGAAAGAAAGTTTTGGCAAAGGGAGTCGAGCCGATTACCTTGTCCGAATCCGAGCTTAAAAAGCTGAAGGCCCTGTCAGAACCGTTGCGCAAGAGTTGGGTCAAGGAAATGAAGACCAAGGGGCTGCCCGGCCAGAAGATCCTTGACGAGGCCATCAAGTTGTTGAAATAAGATCTCCCTCGAAAGTTTTTATAAAGGCTTAGCCGGTAGCGCGGGGCCGCCGGCTAAGGCCCATAATCATCAGGATGAGAACATGTCCGCTCTAAATGTCTGGCGAAAACTGGGGATATTTAGCACCCTACTGACTTATATCGGTGCATGCGCCTTGTTTGCAATGATGCTCATCACCGTGGCGGATGTCCTGGCCCGGTACGTCTTCAATTCCCCTATGATTGGTGTGTTTGAGCTGACCGGATTTTTAGTCCTCATTCTCATCTTCTCCTTTATCGCCTATACCCAAGCTGAAGACGCACATGTATCGGTCGATTTCCTACTCAGCCGGTTTCCCCAAAAAATCCGGACAACTGTGGAGTTATTCAACCTCACGGCCTGTCTGATCCTCATGAACCTAATTGCATACATGGGTTTACAAAAGGCCCTGGATTTAAAACAGGCAGGAGAAACTTCCTTGAACCTGGCAATCCCCTATTACCCCTTTGTCTTGTTCTTGGTGATGGGCTGCCTGGTTGCCTGCGTTGAATACATCAGAAAGATCATCCGCCTAATGGCGGACATCAAAAACGGGGCCTGATTATGAGCTCCGAAACAGTGGGCATTATCGGCATTGGCGTCCTGTTTACCCTGCTGGCCTTTAACATGTACATCGGCATGGCCATGGCATTGGTCGGTTTTTTGGGCATGTGCTACCTGATCGGGTTCGAAGCCGGGATAAATATATTGAGTATCGTCCCCTTTGCCGAAGGTTCATCCTATACCCTCAGCGTTATCCCTTTGTTTGTCCTGATGGGCCAGTTCGCCTTTATCTCGGGCATCTCCAGCGACATTTACAAAACGGTTTATGCCTGGATGGGGCATTTAAGGGGTGGTCTGGCCATTGCCACAATCTTGGCTTGCTCTGGCTTTGCAGCTATCTGCGGCTCGTCCCTCGCCACTGGCGCTACCATGGGCATGGTAGCCATCCCGGAGATGAAGAAGTACGGTTACGACAACCGCCTGGCCACCGGCTGCATCGCTGCCGGCGGAACCTTGGGCATTCTTATACCGCCCAGCATCGGCTTTATCATCTACGGTATCCTTACCGAACTCTCCATCGGCAAACTTTTCATGGCCGGCTTTCTGCCTGGCATCATCCTGGCCAGTCTTTTCATTCTGGCCATTGTAACCCAATGCAGCTTCAACCCGGCCATGGGACCACGTGGGCCGGTCTCATCCTGGTCGGTCAGGATCAAGTCCCTGGCCGGTGTCTGGGGCATGCTGGCTCTCTTTGTGGTGGTCATGGGCGGTATCTATCTCGGTGTCTTCACCCCCACCGAGGCGGCCGGGGTAGGTGCCTTCGGTGCATTCATAATCGCCCTTTTACGGCGTAGGCTCAGCCTCGGGACGTTCTTGCAATGTATCAAGGAGACAGGCAAAACCACGGCCATGATATTCATGATCATCATCGGGGCCAATATTTTTTCCTCCTTTGTGGGCCTGTCCCGGCTGCCCATGGAGCTGGCCGATTTCATAGCTAATCTGCCTATTCCCCGCCATCTGATTCTAATCGGTATCATAGCTGTCTACATTGCCTTGGGCTGCGTCATGGATTGCATTGCGATCATGATTCTGACCATACCGATTCTCTTTCCAGTCATCGAGGCGCTCAAATTCGACCCTATTTGGTTTGGTGTATTGATGGTAATCGTGCTTGAGATCGGTCTAATCACCCCTCCGGTAGGTCTGAACGTATTCGTGATCAAGGGCACGGCGCCGGAGGTGCCCATGTCCACTATATTCCGTGGTATCTGGCCCTTTATGATCGCAGCTCTGGTGGCCCTGGCCGTGTTGGTAAAATGGCCCATTATCGCCACCTTTATTCCCAACAACATGTAATCGACAAGGGGTAAAGAAACATGCCGGCCCCGGAGCAGATAAAGCGATTTACCAGGAGGTGATGGAGTCTTACCACCCCCAATCGGCCCTGGTGGCCGGATAGGCCAATATGGAGCTGGAAAATCCGGATATGGTCATGGCAACAGCCGGATTCGGGGGCGCGGTAGAGTCGGTACCGGTCGGGTCTTTGCTCTGCTGCTCTCATCCCTGGCTGTCGTCTTCCTCCTCTGTGCAAAAAACGACTAGCGGGAATAAAGGACCAAACTTATCAAGTTGGGTTGCCTGATTGAGGAGGCTTTCATCAAACTAACTGTCAAGTATGGGTCCGTCAACTGCCGGGTAATTGCCCGAGTAGACTGGAACCATCCGGACCAGTTCGAATACCATTTTATGCGTTCAGAAAGCCGCCATTCTATCTGCATCGACCATGCAGGGGAGACGGCCAACACCCTGGGCGAACTGCCGGAATGAGAGGGCCTGATTCCCGGGAATCTGCTGGTCCTAAGATCCCTAAGGACGGATTTTTGTGGGAATTGACGATCCTTACACCCTCGAATAATCTACGATTGGAGGCGTAAATGTCGTTATCTGGTTGGGATAAGGACAGGTGGGTAGAGGCCTTGAGCAGTTTGAACCTGGAAAGGTCCCCTATCGGGGTCAGCCTGAATGTGAAAAAGCCCCATGGTCTCGCCAAACTGGTTGGGAAGAGCGGTTTCTGCGGCATGCTTAGGCTGGCCGCGGAAGGTGGTCCCTTTTATGCCGATATGGATAACCATGACTGCGGCGGTGGATTGGCGGTCTTGGGAAAGTCTGTGCCGCATGCATATGAGTCTGGAGAGTTTGGAGCGGGGTTGCAGGTCTTTGAGCATTACCGGGCCATGGCCCGGGTATACGACACCTTGCCCAGGCTTAATCCAGAGCGGAACATCAACTACGTTGCTTTTTCTCCCTTGACCGAGTTGACCTTTGAACCCGATCTACTTATTCTGGTGTCCGATTTGAGCCAGGCCGAGATTGTATTAAGGGCCATGAGCTATTCCACTGGGAGCGACTGGACCAGCAGGTTCACCCCGGTTTTGGGTTGCGCCTGGCTGATTGTCTACCCCTACCTCACCGGCAGACTAAATTATTCGATCGCCGGATTGGGCTCAGGGATGACCAGAAGGAAGGTCGCCCCAACTGGCAGCGTATTGGTGTCCATACCTTACGATCTGTTCGGGACGATCCTCCAGAACTTAAAGACCATGCCATGGGTTTTGCCCTCGAATCGTCCTGACGGGGATGAATTCCGTATAAAACTTGTCAAAGAGCTGGGCCTGGATTAGATATGGACTAATGTCGGTATTGCCCTTGCCTGCCAATGGCCCGTCCCCGAGATCGGTCCCACTAGTTGGTTTCAATGAGGCCAGTTTCAAATTGGTTTCACTTCGGTACCTCACCTTTCAAGGCACCTTATCATTGCACTTCAGATATAGTTTGGTGGATCTTCGCTGATTTAGGGAATTTTAGTAAAAAAAGGCAAACACAAATCCACACACAGCTTGGCACTCGCCTGTGTATCTGAGCCTGGCAAGCTGGGCGTCCTCTTAATCCCTTCCCTGGTCTATTTTTGCCGAAAAACCTAACCCATTGCCGGGTAAAGGTTTGATAGGAGGTCAAATTCCGAGTCTTCCCGGCCAAGACTTTTCAACCAACTTGCTGCGGCATATTTCAGGATTCAGGCTGTAAAAATTTCCTTGACAAGCGGGAGGTATTATTGATAACCCATTATCCATTATCAATTCCATAAGCCAGCTGGAGTTTGGCAGCCATGAACCCTGATCTCGCTGGAGGGGATAGCACTTTTCCCAGTGTATTCATTGTCCTGTTCGCTAGTCTGTTACCAAGTATGACCCTTTTAAAGTTCTGAAACTGCAATGCAGCCTTCCCAGAAACAGAGTATTGCCTTGACTCGTAGCATTGGGTCCACATTGGAACTGCTGTGCGCGGGACTATCCATCTTCGCGATTATCGTGGCCGCCATCGGCGTATTCGACATGGTGGTGGTCTCGGGGCTCACCGTGCTCCTGGCTCTTTTGGTCTGCTTCTTGCGCATGGAACATGACAAGGACCTAAAACCCTCCAATCAATTTCGCCTGGCTCTTCACGGCCTGATGGCCCTCGCTCTGGTTTACATCTTCTGGGAATGGGGCGTGTTGATGTTCGAACAGGAGGAGAACATCATCTCCATCAGCCTGCGGCAGAATACCTTCGCCTGGGCCGGCATCGTCTTAATCGCCTATCTGAGTTACCGTTTTTTCGGCATTCCCATGTTGGCGATCCTGGTTGTATCGACTGCTTATCTGTTATTGCCGCCCGTATTTGGGGGAGCCGGCGTTGGCTGGCAGCATGCGGTGGAGAATCTATGGTTTTCCACTGACGGGGTCTTTGGCCGGCCGGTGGAGGTTGTGAGCCGGACTGTCCTGGTGTTTATAGTTTTTGGGGCCTTATTGCATCAGTCCGGCGCGGGTGAGGTGTTGTTGAAGATAGCTATGGCCGCCACCGGCCGCTTTACCGGCGGACCGGCGCATGCCGCTGTGGCGGCGTCGGCCTTATTCGGCTCCCTTTCCGGCACGGCCGTGGCCAACGTGGTTTCCACCGGGGTGTTTACCATACCCATAATCAAGAAAATCGGCTTTAAGCCGAGTTTCGCGGGCGCCGTGGAGGCGGCGGCCTCCACCGGCGGGCAGATCATGCCACCGGTGATGGGCGTGGTGGCCTTTCTCATGGCCGATATCACGGGCATTCCCTATCTCAAGATCATCATCGCCGCCCTTATTCCCTCGATCATGTACTATGGCTCCCTGTTCATTGTCATTTTCATTGAGGCCAAAAGGCTGGGGATCACGGCGCTGCCCAAGGAAGAGCGCGTTAAGCTGACCAGGGACGACTTGGTTAAGAGCATGGCATTGGTGATCCCCCTGGGAGTAATCATCGCGGTCCTGGTCACTGGCCGCACCGCGCAGAATGCCGGTTTTTATGCCACGCTCAGCGCCTTCTTGCTCTGCTTGATTCTGTTCCCCGATTTCCGGCGGCCCGTGAAATGGTGGCGCGCCCTGATCGATTCCGGCAAGACCTGCGCCGTACTGATGGTGATCGTCAGCGCCATAGGATTTGTAATCGGTGTGATCAACATGACCGGCATCGGCCTCATGTTCGCCGAGGCGGTTTTATCAGTGGCCTCCAGCAATCTTTGGCTGGCCCTCATTTTCGTCATGCTCTCCTGCCTGGTAATGGGCATGGGAGTCCCCACCGGCGCGGCCTACCTGATGATCGCCATCGTGCTGGGACCGGTTCTGCAAAAGTTGGGGCTTTCCTTGATGGCGGCGCACTTGTTCGTGGTGTATTTCGGCGTCTTAAGTGTGATTACTCCGCCGGTGGCACTGGCGGCCTTTGCCGCCGCTCCCATAGCCGGGGCCAATCCCATGCGGACCGGCCTGCAAGCCACCCGCCTGGCTATCGCCGGTTTCATCATTCCCTATCTCTTTGTTTTCCACCCGGACGTGCTGCTGGTGGTGGGCGATTTCAATTTTTTCGGTTTGGCCTGGGCTCTGTTTATCTTCCTGATGTCCACCTGGGGAATAGTCACCGGCCTTGGGGGATGGGAATGGAACAACCTGCCTCTGTGGCAGCGGGCTATACGCCTTTTGGCGGCGGTGCTGTTGATTGTTCCCGGGGTTCCTTCCGGGCTGGCTGGCGGGGGACTTTTGGCGGGATGCCTGTTTCTAAATTGGCAGGCCAGGCGCTGGCACGCGGATCGGGCGTCCATTATTCTATCTAAAGGAGGGGAAAAATGAACAGGAAATCGATCTTTTGCCTGCTTTTAGCCGCGGCATTGCTCGCGGTAATGCCCACTGGAGCACAGGCGGCCAAGACCCTGAAGATGGCCACCATCGCCCCAGGCTCGTCGGCCTACCTGGTCATGACCACCATGGCCACCATGATCAACCAGGCGCAGGACAAGCTGCACATCAATGTAGACGCCACCGGAGCCGCCACCAAACACATGATCGATCTGGCCAAAGGCAAGATTGACATGTGCATGACTAATCCGGTGATTTATTTCTTCATGAAGAACCAAAAAGTGATGTACAAGAAGGTTAAGTCAGCCCCGGAGTTGTCTAAAAACCTTCGGGTGCTCTTCTGGTTCCCCTACGGCCAATACCATGTGTTGACTTATGCCGGCTCCGGGATCAAGACCCTCAAGGACATCAAGGGCAAGCGGGTGTTTTTGGGTCCTCCCGGCGGTGGGGCCTGGAACGCATCCCGGGAATGGGTGGTGGCCACCACCGGTCTGCATCCCAACCAGGATTTTAAAAATGTCAAGGCAAGCTGGTCCTCGGCCTTCCAGGGCTTCCAGGACCGTCAGTTCGATGTATACATTGTGGGCGGCATCGCGCCTTTTCCCCAGGTTGAACAACTGGCCCTTACCTCCAAGCTACATTTACTAGGTCTAAGTAAAAAAGAGTATGAGGCCAACCCGGAGGCTATAAAGTCGACCACCAAAGTGGGTCGGGAACTGGGCATCATCCCCGCCGGCATCTATGGTAAAGGGATTGACAATCAGCAGGACATCTACACTTTGGGAGGTGTTGTGGGTGTGAGCGTGAATAAAAAAATGGCCAATGACACCGCCTACCAACTGGTCAAGCTTTTCTGGGAGCAGGCCAAGAAAAACAGCAAGACCCACCCGTGGCTGAAGCACCTGTCCATGGCCTACGGGGCGGGCAAGGAAGGCATGAAACTGCACCCGGGCGCGGTAAAATACTATAAGGAGCAGGGAATCAAGGTCCCCGCCGGATCCCAATAAGGCAACGGCCCCGGCGCAGGCCGATTGGAGAGGATCAGTCGGGTGCGCCGGGCGCCTCCTTGCAAACGACGCGGGGCGGCTCACGGTACGATATTCGGTTTTTTTCGGGGCGGATAACGGCGGCACAATCCAAAAAGCCGAACCCATCGGCCCGGACGCATTGGATTTTTAGTGATTATAGTAATTGAGGACAGTTATGGCCTTCAAGCCCATCGACAAATCCCGCCGTTTTCTGCAGATCTCCCGCCAGCTGCGCGAATCCATTTTCAGGGGGGATTACAAGCCCGGCCAGAGGCTGCCCAATGAA
>JASFOZ010000145.1:0-8760 GCA_050116255.1 Desulfarculaceae bacterium | reverse complement strand
CTGCTCCAGTATCTCGTCCTTGATAGCCATTGTGTCTACTCCTCCGATGAAGAGATGAGTATCTCACATATGGCTCATTACACGAAATTCCTGACACTCCTGCATACTATACCGGCGCAGAGATTATTAGTGGGCGGCTTCGACCTGTACCTTGGTGCTGCCTTCCTTTTCCTTCTTGGGCAAGGACACGGTAAGCACACCGTCTTTGTGGCTCGCCTTGAGCTCCTTACGATTCACTTCCATTGGCAAGCGGAAGCTGCGCTGGAAGCTGCCGAACCGCCGTTCCACCAAGTGATAATCTCCGTCTTCCTCTTCATGCTCAGACTTTTTCTCGCCCTTGATGGTAAGAACGTCTCCAGTGAGGGTAACCTCGATCTCCTCGGATTTCAGGCCCGGGATTTCGGCCCGGAACTCAATGGCTTTGTCAGTCTCTTTCACATCTACCGCCGGGGCGAACAAGCCCTGGTCAGCACGCGGTAAAGACAGCTCGCCGCCATCAAAGAACCTGCTCCACAAATTGTCCATATCTTTGCGGAGCTTGCCCAAAGAACTGAAACCTACGCTGGGAACTAGCTCGAACATACTCCGACTCCTTTTATTTACGATTCGATCCACGCCTAGGCTCATCGCCTATCCTCAACTAAAAGTTAAGATCGGCACCGGGCGGTGTCAATATGGCCGGACTGAATTTGAGGCGTGCCTAAAGCGGTCTTTGGCTTTTGAGGGGAGTTTTGCCTAGCCGTGCCCGAAAAGTGGCTCTAGAGGGGCGTAGATGGATTATTAATCGGGCGTTTCCCCCATCTCCAAGGCAGTGAGCATATCCTGGGCTTCCTTGAAATCCGGATTCAGGTCGACCGCCCTTTTCATAATCCTCTTGGCTTCATCGTACTGCTTGGTGTCGTAGTATATCCGCCCCAGGTTATAGAGAACGTGTTCGCTGTCCGGGTTGACCTTCATGGCCTTTTTGTATTGGGCGATAGCCTTTTGGTATTTGCCCTGGCGGCGGTAAAGAATGCCCAGGGAATTGTACACGTTGATGGTGTTGGGGTTTATCTCCAGCACTTGTTTGAGTACAAGCTCGGCATTGTCATCCATCTGTTTTTCCATGTAGATGTCAGCCGCCTTCTCCAAGCTTTGTTTGGCCAGTTTTTCCCTGCCCAGCTTGACGTAGCATTCACCCATTTTTTCGAAGGCGCGGGCGAAATCCTGGTTGATCATGGTGGCCCGCCGGAAGAACTGGATGGCTTCTTCATAACGGCCTTGGGCGGTTTTAATGTAGCCCATGTTGTAATAGACTTCAGCATTCTCATGGGTGTCGATCACCTTTTGGAAAGAGCCCAAAGCCTCCTCCCAGCGTTCCTGCCGCATCAACTCCAGACCTTCCTGGAAGTAGCGCTCGGCCAGTTCAAAGGCCGGGTCTTTCTTTTTGCCCAGCAACGGCTCAATTTTGCTCTTCACGGTGGATGTCGACAGAGGCAGAAGGACGATGTCACTCACGCCGGCCTCTCCCGCCTCGATTACCTGGCCCTTGGTCATGTCCTTGCTTACCAATACGATGGGCACCGTGGCAAACTTGGCGTCAGCCCGCACTACCTTGAGAAGGCCCAGGCCGTTCATCTCCTCCATTTCCCAGCTTGCCAGGATGAGATCGCCGCCTTGACGGCGGAGTAAAGACCAGGCCTCAGTGCCATTGGAGACCTCCGCAATTTTTTTGATGCCGAGATCCTGCAATATCTTTACTAAGGCCTTGCGTATAGAGTCTTCGCCGTCAGCCAAAATAACTGTAGGGTTCGCGTCTTTCAAGAACGTCCGCTTTTCTAAGGGGCCTTGGGGAATAATAAAAAAATATCCGGTGGCAGGGATTTTGACCAGACTAAAATTATCTTTTAGTGATTTATATATGAGTTAAGGGTAGTTGGCAAACGCCCTTGAAGGCAGACTTATATGCAAATCCAGTAAATTATGCCTTTACCGCCAAACTGGCCCGTGGAGGCAGCCTTGTTATTTTCTGGTAAAATTTTCCACTTTGCCCCGTCTGGAGGTGCCATTTCTGGGCGGGAACGTTTTTCCACAACCCTACACCAGGAGTTGCTACTCGCCGTGACTAGATCAGAGTCCCGAATTCTGATAATCACCTGCTTCGGCCATTTTGTAACCCACTACAATATGTTGGTCTTTCCCGCCTTGGTGCTCCCCCTGGCCTCCCAGTTGGGCATGGAATTGTCCCAGATATTGAATCTGTCTTTTTGGATGTACCTGCTTTTTGGTTTGACCGCCCTTCCTTGGGGGCTGGCGGCGGATCGCTGGGGACCCAGGCCCTTGCTGGTCTTGTTTTTTTTGGGATCCGGCCTCAGTTCCTTGGCTATAGTCTATTTTCTGGATTCTCCGCTGCCTTTGAGCCTGGCGCTGGCTAGCCTAGGACTTTTTTCGGCCATCTACCACCCCGCCGGCTTGGGGCTTATCTCCAAAGGCATGAGCCGGGTTAGCGTAGCCATGGGCTATAACGGCATGTTTGGCAACTTGGGGCTGGCCGCCGCCCCTTTGTTGACCGGCCTGCTTAATTGGTTGTGGGGAATACAGGCGGCGTATTTGGCAGTAACGGTCTTTAACCTTGCCGGCATGGGAATGATGATATTTATGAACTTGCCCCATGGAGAGGCCGCTGCCCTCAAAGACGAAAAAACCCCGAACGCCAAATCCTGGCTGCCGTTTCTCGTTTTACTGGGAGCCATGATGTTGGGCGGCATGGCATACCGGGGGTCCACCGTGATTATGCCGGCGGTTTTTGAATTGAAGGTCTTGACCGCATATAAAAGCCTGACGGAGAACCTTTCGGCCAATGTGGTGGCCACCGCCCTGACCTCTTTGGTTTTTTTGATGGGTGTCGCCGCCCAATACCTCGGCGGAAGGGTGGGGGAGCGTTTCGACACCAAAAGGGCCTATTTGGCCTTTCACGCCATCAGCGTACCCGCAGCCTTGTTGGCCGGCGCTGCCCAGGGCTCAACCTTGGGGCTGCTGATTGTGGTTTACTGCTTTTTCCTGTTGGGCATGCAGCCCATTGAAAACACGCTGGTCGGCGAGCTGACACCGCCTGGATCCAGACACGCGGCCTTTGGGGCCAAGTTCGTACTCACCTTTGGGGTGGGGGCCTTGGCGGTTAAGCTGGTGGGCCGGGTCCAGGAGGGCTGGGGCATTGCAGCGGTGATTCCGAGCATGGGCCTTATATCCTTGTGCCTGGTGGGCATGATTTTGATTCTGATTCAGGTCACCCGTTCCAAGCGGGACGCCTTAAAAAAATAGCATTTTAAAACCAGCCGGGAAAGGCATGGAAACGGTTGCGCTGCTGAGTTGCTCTGACTACGACTCCATTAAGGTGACGGAGACAGTCACAAGAGCCGTGGACCTGGTCGGGGGTATGAAGGCCTTTGTGCGTCCGGGCCAGCGGGTTCTGCTGAAACCAAATCTGTTGTCCGCCCGGCCCCCGGAGAAGCGGGTCACCACCGATCCGGCTGTGGTTCTGGCCGTGGGCCGGCTTGTGCAAAAAGCCGGCGGAGAAGTGATTATCGGCGATAGCCCTGCCCTTGACTCCTTTCGCCAGGTCGCCCGCCTGACAGGAATGAAAGAGGTTGCGGAGGCGCTGGGCGCTGACTTAACCGAGCTTACTGAATCCACCAGAATCAAACCTTCCCCAGAGAGCCTTTTTAAAGGTCTCCATCTGGCCTCTCAGGCCCTTGAGGCCGATGTCGTTATCAATCTTCCCAAACTCAAGACTCATTGCCAGATGCTTCTGACCCTGGGAGTAAAAAACCTGTTCGGCACTGTTGTGGCCCAACGTAAAGCGGAATGGCACAGTGTGGCGGGTATAGACCGGGGCACGTTTGCATCCTTGCTCCTTGACATCTGCCGCGCCGTCAAGCCTGCCCTTACCATCCTGGACGGCGTATGGGGGATGGAGGGGCATGGTCCCTCCAACGGAAGCCCCCGCCATTTTGGTCTGGTGGCGGCATCGGCTGATCCCTTGGCTCTGGACTTAGCTATATGCAGGCTTTTGGGAGTGCCCTGGGATCGCTTTCCTTTGTACAAGGCCGCTTTGCAGCGAGGCCTTTTTTCTGGCGATCCCCAGTCCCTAGTGATCAAAGGCGAAGATGAACGCCGGTTTCAAGGCAAAAGCTTGATCCTGCCCGAGTTGGACTCGCTTGATTTCCTGCCCCGGGCTTTATCGCCTTGGGCGCGCCGGTATCTGGCTTCCCGGCCGGTACGTCTGTTGGACCGCTGTACCAACTGCTATGCCTGTGCCGATATCTGCCCGGCCCAGTGTATATCACAAGGGCCCCAAGGGTTGGCTTTTGACTTTGATCGCTGTATCCGCTGCTACTGCTGCCAGGAAGTGTGTCCCCAGGACGCCATAGGATTTAAAAAGGGTTTGATTCTGCGGGCGCTGAATTGGATGTGGCGTTGAGTGAGTAGGTCAGCCTGGGGAAATGCGGATTATTCCTGACCGGGCTTTAGGAAAAAGGCCAAAAAAAAAACCACCGGCGCAAGGCCGGTGGACGTTTTTGCCGAAGAGGCGGTTTATTTTTTCTTTTTAGCTGGTGATGGATTGAGCAAGTCTTTAATCTGGCTGCTCGGCTTGAAGGCCATGCGCTTTTTGGCGGAAATCTTGATAGGTTGGCCGGTGGCAGGATTCACACCCTTGCGGGCCTTGCTCTTTTTGAGGGCGAAGGTTCCCAGCCCAGCCACTCTAAAGGGCCGGTTGGCCTTGACCTCCTTGCTGCACATACTGACAAAAGATTCCAACACGGCCTTTGCCGCCACCTTGGGAATGCCAGCACTCTTTGCGATCTGATCAATCATGTCGTTTTTGGTCATGGGTTTTTTAGCCATTTTCCCCACCCCCTTTCTATATTAATAATTGATGGTATTGAAACATTAACGGTCGAGAAAAGTCAATCACCACCGTTAAATTTTTTAATTTTTTATCAGCGGCCTGTTACAGCCGGGCGTAACGGGTTGAGGCCAATCCTCAGCCGGGCACTGGGAGCAGAGAGGCTTTTGTTTCTTGCAGAACTCTTTTCCCAGGCGGACCAGCAGAGCATGGTATTCGTTGAAGAGCTTGGGATCTGCGGGCAAGTTATCCATGAAATAGGATTGCAGCTCCTCATAAGACGTGTCTGCTGAAATTATGTCATGGCGGGTTAACAGGCGCCGGGTATAGGCGTCCACCACAAAGATCGTCTTATTTAAGGCGTACAGGAGAATGGAGTCGGCGGTTTCAGGGCCTATTCCCTTTACCTGCAGCAAAACCTCGCGCGCCCTGGGCAGCGGAAGGGCGGCCAGCCTGCGCAGGTCCCCTTGAAAACCATGCGCCACCAGATCGAGCAGATTGCGCAGACGCTTTTCCTTCAAATTATAGTATCCCGCCGGCCGGATAAGGGCGGCCAACCTTTTGGGGGGCAGGCTTCTCAAGCCGGTCAGGGACAAGACCTCGGCTTGTTTCAGGTTAGCGATGGCCTTGCTGACGTTGGCCCAGTTGGTGTTTTGGGTCAGCACCGCCCCCACCATGATTTCCAGGGGGGTATCACCCGGCCACCAGTGCTGAGGGCCAAAGCGGCCGAAAAGACGTTGATAGAGATCGAGCAGGTTCCGCCTGAGCTTTGATTGGCTAGATTTTGTCATTTTCTTTCATCTGATCTATAATCCGCTGGCTGTTTTCGCCCCTGGTTGACAGGCGCGGCTCTAACCGTAAAGATACTATAACCGCCCGCAACTGGAGGGCGGTGAAATTCGTGTGGCCTTTAAGAGTGTGGACTATTTGTCATGAGCGGTGAAACTCGCCTAAAAAAAACGCGCAACTTTGGGGTGGTCGCCCATATTGATGCAGGAAAAACCACCTTTACCGAAAGAGTGCTTTTCTACACGGGCCGTACCCACAAGATCGGAGAGGTCCACGATGGCGCGGCGGTCATGGACTGGATGGAAGAAGAGCAGAAAAGGGGAATTACCATCACCAGCGCCGCCACCACCTGTTCCTGGAACGGGTACACCCTAAATCTCATAGATACGCCGGGCCATGTCGACTTTACCATAGAGGTGGAGCGCTCTTTGCGGGTTTTGGATGGGGTGGTGGTGGTCTTCTGCGCCGTGGGCGGGGTGGAGCCTCAGAGTGAGACGGTATGGCATCAGGCAGACCGTTACCGGGTTCCCAAGATTGCCTTTATAAATAAAATGGACAGGGTGGGGGCGGATTTCCAGGGAGTGCTGGAGCAGATGCGCAAAAAGTTGGGAGCGACACCGCTTCCGCTGACCATTCCCTGGGGCAGTGAGGAGTCTTTCGCCGGCGTTATAGATCTGGTGCACATGGAAGCCCTTACCTGGGGACAGGAAGATCAGGGGGCCAAGGTGGAGCGCGTCCCCATACCCGCAGAGATGAATGCCAGCGCCCAGACGGCGCGGGAGGCGCTGCTGGAGGCGGTGGCTGAGACCGACGACGGCATCATGGAATCTTATTTGTCCGAAGAGCCGATTCCGGTCAAGGATCTTATCTCGGCCATAAGGAGGGCCTGTTTGCAACTCAAGCTGGTGCCGGTGTTCTCAGGCAGCGCTTTACGAAATAAGGGGGTGCAGCCTGTCTTGGACGCTGTGGTGGATTATCTGCCCTCGCCTACAGAGGTACCTCCTGTGGAGGGCGTAAATCCGGTCAGCGGCGAGACTGAACGCCGCCAGGCCGACGACAAGGCGCCATTTTCCGCCTTGGCCTTTAAGGTGCAGATGGATCAGGGGCGCAAGCTGGTCTATGTGCGGATTTACTCCGGGGTGCTTGGCGCTGGGACTGAAGTCTACAACGTAGCCAAAGAAAGATCCGAAAAAGTGGCGCGAATCCTGAGGATGCACGCCAACAAGCGCGAGCGCCTGCAAGAGGCCAAGGCCGGCGAGATCGTGGGGGTGATGGGGCTTAAGAACACAAGCACCGGCGACACCCTGACCGCCAAGGATAGGCCTTTACTTTTGGACCCAATCCAGTTCTACGAGCCGGTCATCAGCGTGGCGGTGGAACCCAAGACCATCGGCGATCAGGACAAACTGGCGGCCAGCCTGGAAAAGCTCTCAGACGAGGACCCCACCTTCAAAGTGCGGGTGGATGAGGATACGGGTCAGACCATCATAAGCGGTATGGGCGAGCTGCATCTGGAGGTGTTGGTGCAGCGGCTGCAAAGAGAGTTCGGCCTGACCGTAAACGTGGGCCGCCCCCAGGTTGTCTATCGTGAGACCGTAACCGCCGAAGTCAGCATCAGCGAAACCTTTGACCGGGAGTTGGGCGGCGAGCGTCAGCAAGGGCAGGTGACTTTGATTATGGGCCCCAATCCCCGTGGGGCCGGCAATACCGTGCGCGTGGAGGCCCCCGAGGAACAGATCCCCCAGGCCCTGCACGAAGAGTTGATGGCGGCTGCCCAGGAATCTTTGACCAGCGGAGAAGTTTTAGGCTACCCCGTGGTAGATACCTGGGTGCGGGTGTCGGGCGGCGCCTTCACTGCCGGCGTCTCCACCGAACTGGGCTTTCGCCTGGCCTGCGCAGCGGCCATGCGCCGGGCTTTAGCCCAGGCCGGGCCCATTTTGCTGGAACCTTGGATGAAGGTGGAGGTGGTGTGCCCGGAGGAGTTTGTGGGCGAGGTCATAGGCGATATCAATTCCAGGGGGGGGTCTGTGGAGGCGATTGAGCCCAAAGGCGGCATAAATGTTTTACAGGCCTCGACTCCGCTGCGCAATATGTTCGGCTATTCTACCAGCCTGCGCTCCGCCACCCAGGGCAGGGCCATCTTCACCATGCAGTTTTCTCATTACGACCGGGTCGAGGAAAAAAAAGCGTAGCTTTTTGTCTGGTAACAGATTCTCTAAGGCCTGCGCGAAGAGTCTTCTTGCTCACGGGCTTTTTTTCGCCGGCGCTCGGCCTCCTTTTGGACATTCTCCAGGGATTTATCCGCCTGCTTAAGCAGTTCAGGCCGGCCGGCCAACTCCCTTTTGGCCCGGTCCAGGTGGTATTGGGCCATGTGCAGATTTCCGCGCTCTTTGAAAGCAAGCCCCAAATGTAAAGAAGCCTCACCCGTCTTACCCATGCGGCCCAAGGTTACTCCCAGGTCGTATTGGGCCTGGTCATCATCGGGATGGCGCTGAACCAACTGGCTCAGGGTTTGACGGGCGGCCTCCAAGCGCCCCATGCGGAGGTAGCTTTGCCCCAGCCCCAGCAAGGATTCCTGGTCCTGGGGGCGGCGGGAAAGGCAGCGGTTGAAAAAGGTCTGGGCTTTTTCGTAATCGCCCAGATTTAAGAAGCAAAGCCCCTGCTCCCGCCATATATGGGGATTTTGAGGCCATTTGGACTCCAGCTTACCAAGGAGTCCCAGTGACTCCTTGAACTGAGAGAGCCGCATCTTGACCAAGGCCAGACCATAGAGGGGATAGGGGTCTTTGGGGTCGGCCTTAGCCTGGCGCAGAAATTTGGTTTCCGCAGAATCGCTGGGGTCATACAAAGCCACCAGCCTGGTGCGGATGCGCAGAAATTCCTCGTTGCTGTAGGGCTTGGCCGAGACTGGGTGGCGCTTTACCAGGTTCTGCAGGGCCTCAGCCCGCTGGGGGCTGGTGGGGTGGGTGAGCAGATAGGGAGGGGGAGTGGAGACGGTGTAGCGCATGGTGCGCCAAAGCCGGGTAAAAGTCTTTACCATCTCAGCGGGGTCATAGCCTACGGCGCTTAACAGCTTGTAGGCGCCA
>JASFOZ010000144.1:0-8795 GCA_050116255.1 Desulfarculaceae bacterium | reverse complement strand
CAGCCAAGCGGAGTATCCTTGGAAGGAATGCTTTAGGAGCATAAGTCAAACCGTTGCGGCAATTGAACAGGCCGGCTTTGAGATAGCCGAGGCGGATTACGTCCCTGACGCCGACCAGTGGTGGCGCGAATACGCGGCCCACGATCCTTTTTGCAAAGAAAAACCTGAGGAAGACCCCAAGGCCATTGAAGTGGACAACGGCAGGTGGCTAAGCTTTGGCTACGTGATCGCCAGAAAAACTGCATAGCTACATAACAAACCCAACCAACGCCCGCCGGATGGTATGCATCAAGCGGGCGTTGGTTTATTAATTCATCCACTACGTCTTGTTTAGGGCGTGCTGGGAACGCGGATGGGAACCCTTTTTATTCAAAAAGGCCTCATGAAAACTCTCATTCAGGATCACATGCCAATCTATGCTACTATCTTCAGTATGAAAGCGTTTTAATGGAAAAACCGCTGCCCGCTTTGCCGGAATGAACCTACCCACCCGGGCGGCGTCAAAACACCCGGGCATGTGAAAAAAACTCCAGGTTTTTCCCTCCACCAAAGCTCTCACCGTGGTTTAAAGCGCGAGGTGCCCTATGGAATCCATTAACAGTGAAATAAGCCAATATGTCGAACAGATCAGGATGTTCGGGGATACCTTGGGTCCCATCATAATCAAGGCGCTGGTCCTGCTGGTCCTGGTCTTGTTCCTGGTCAAGTTTCTGGGGCGATTTTTCGCCGCGCTGCTCATTAGGCTGGGCATGCCCGAACGCAGAGCCACCATGGCCACAACCACTTTGCACATATTGGTACTTTTGGTGGCGGCCCTGTTGGTTCTAAACATCATCGGTTTTCCGGGAATACTGCTGTTTAGAATTATGATGATCATCGTCATGGTGAGCCTGGCAGTCTATATCATCCTCAAACCCTATATTCCCAGACTGCCCTTTAAAAAAGGCGACACCATCAAATTTGGAGGAATCTTCGGCAAGGCTGACACCATAACCTTTATGCACACCTTGGTGAGGACTTTTGACGGCAAAATCGTTTTTATTCCCAACCACAAAATCTTAAACGACCAGGTGGTGAACCTGGCCATGAGACCCAACCGCAGGCTTGATATTGATTTTTTCATCCCCTATGGCAAGGGGCGGGAACAGGCCAAGAAAGCGGTAATGGACATACTTAGCAATGATGAACGCGTACTGGAAAAGCCGGCGCCCAGAGTGGTGGTGTCCAAGCTGGAGCCGGAATACATCGTTATGCAGGCGCGGTTTTGGGTGCCCAAAAAATACGCCCTCACCGGGCGCTGGGGGATCAACGAGCTGATAATTGAGCGCTTTGAAGAGGAAGGCATCCAAATGGCCGGCCCCAGGCTGGAGGTCAGCCAAGCAGGCTAATCTGAAACAAATAATAGCTTTTAGTATTTAAAATTTTACCTTTGCGCCTGCCTTTCCGACAGAAACGCCTGTGATTATTTTCTAAGTCGCAATCCGCAATATCCGTGCCTCAATCTGCATGCTCCTTTGCGCTGCGCCTCTTGCGCCGCTTGGGGTTCCAGTCTTGCTCTGAGGTCAAATGGCTCCGGTGTTTGCGGCACTCCGGACAACGGCGCGGGGAGTCAAAAGCTCGCTCGCGGAATTTTTTTTGCTCCGCCTCGGAGAACAAAAAATCACAGCCGCATTGGCGGCAGGTCAAATACCGGTCACCCGGCCCTGGTTTTGGTGCTGTCCCCTCTTTTTCAGTATCCATCTTCGTCCCAATAGTCACTATCTCTATCCTCCAGCACTTCCAGCTGCTCAACCGTCAATACAGGGCCGTTATCATGGCTCACCCGCCCGCTTACAAAGACCCTTTCATAGACCCACTCGCGCAAGGGCTGCGGGCTGTTGTTGATCAAGCGGTAGTCTGCGTCGCCCGGCACGTTTAGCAGCAAAGAGCAACCGCCATCCCGCTCGGTTTGACCGCCATTGGGAACGATCATCCCCACCAGCTTCACCCGCTCACCCGGTAACTTTGCTGTCATGCGCCCCTCCCCTTGCTTGCCCAGTGCGCCGGCAGTGCTTGCGCAACTAACCGGCGCAATCGCCGCCGCGGGTTAGACCCCCAGTTTGGCTCGGGTGGCTTTGTCCAGTTTGCCGTTGACTTTGAGTCCGTTTTTTTTCTGGAACTTCTTGATGGCGGCCTTGGTCTTCTTGCCCATGATGCCGTCGGGCGAGCACTTGAAACCTGCTTTGGTCAGGGCAACCTGGGCGGCCTTGACCTTTGCATTTGGCTTGACGGTTTTCTTGGACACCTTGGCTTTAGCCGTGGTCTTCTGGGTCGACTTGCTGGCCTTTACCCCGGTCTTGGCGGCTGCCAAAGCCGGCGACACCCCAGCCGTCACCAACAACCCGAAGCATATTATGGTTCCCACTACCAAAGACCATTTACCGCCTTTTGATCCAGTTTTCATTTCCACTTTCTCCACTATGATGGTTTGATTGGGCTTTTCGCCCCTGGTCCGGCCCCAGATCGTTACCTCACGCTGGAGCATATCGGCCAGCTTTTTAGACACAGGCCCTGGAGCGATCAAATAATTGGTCTCATCCGAGGCCGCAATCCCCAGACTGGTGATGTGGCCCTCGGCATTCCACCCCATGGGAATCACCACGCCGGTGATAGTCACAGACCCATCGAGGTTGGTGGTTCCCAAGTGCCGGCCTCCCTGCTAGAGATCACGGCCTTGTCAATACAATTCCCATGCCATTATCTAAGCTATTAAAATATCAGTTGTTTTTTCGGATGCCTTATGAATGGGAAACCCCATTTCTCATGGACAGGCCCCCCAGGGCCCGGCCGGATTGAAACCAAAGGCCAATCAAGATCATAAGCATTTGAAATTAATGGTGATTATAGACAGAGAAATGGTACTTCACCTGGGAAGTCCCATAAACAGCGCTACAATGCGCTCAGAGGAAATCGCGGCGGTTAAGACCGTATTTGGCCATAAGATTGTGCAGCTGGCGCGGGGTGACACCAGCCTGGGCCGCACTTTGGTCTATTCGGCCCTTCTTCTCACCAAGAAGCTGGAGAAGGTAGCTTTTCTCAACCTGCTCCATAGCCAGCCGGCGCACCTCGGTCAGGCTCAGGGCCGTATTTGGCTGGTTCTGCACTGATGATAATCCCGCCAGATTGAGGTCCGGCGGAAAGCTGGCGGCACTGAGCTTGCTCGACCTCTCCAGGATGTAGGCCCGCTCCAGAAGATTCTCCAACTCTCTGATATTTCCCGGCCAGCTATACTCACACAGGGATGCTTTAACCTCAGGGTCGATGCCATTGATGCCCTTGCCGTAAAGGCCCTCCAACCTCTGCAGGAAGAAATCCACCAAATGGGGAATGTCTTCTGGGCGATCGCGGAGCGGGGGCAGCTCGATGGCAAAGACATTGAGGCGGTAATAAAGGTCGCTGCGGAAGCTCCTGTCTTGGACTTTGGAGGCCAGGTCCTCGTTGCTGGCTGCAATCACCCGGACATCCACCTCCAAGGTGGCCTCCCCCCCCACCTGGGAGAATGCGCCCTCTTGCAGCACCTGGAGAAGCTTGATTTGGGCGCTGGGCGAGATGGTCCCCACCTCGTCCAAAAAGATGGTGCCCCGGTCGGCGATCTCGAACTTACCTAGTTTCCGCCGTTCAGCCCCGGTGAAGGATCCCTTTTCATGGCCGAAGAGCTCGCTCTCCACCAGGTTATCGTGGATAGCCCCGCAATGCACCTCCACAAAGGGTCCCCCGGCGCGGCTGCCATGGGTGTGGATCAGCTTGGCCAGCAGGCTCTTGCCGGTGCCGGTCTCGCCGCTGATGAGGACCGTCGCCCGGGTGGGGGCCACTGACTCCACTTTCCTATAGACCTCGCACATCAGGGGCGATCTGGTCTGCACCAAGTCCTGGGGGTCTGTCTTCCAGAAGCTGTTGCGAAGGTACTCAAGCTCCGACTCGATCTGGGCCTGCTCTGCCAGGTTTTCTATGACCAGAGCCACCTCGCTGGGCTCTATGGGGCATATCAAATAGTCATCAGCCCCTTGCTTTACCGCAGAGACCGTGGCGCGAATATCTTGGGGTGAGGCCAAAATGATCAAGGGAACCGTATGGCTGGAATTACGAAAGGCCTTGAGGGCCGAGCATAGGTGTCTGGGCTCATCCGGGCTCGAACCCTGGCTGAGAAAGGCCAGGTCCACAAAGGCATAGTCAAAATGATCCTTGGCCAACAGCCTCAAGGCCTCGCCCAGGGAACCGGCCTGTTTTACTTTGTAGCCCTCGTCCAGACAACAGCTTATGCTTTTGGCCGAATCTTGGTTCTCAGTGGCGATTAAAACCAGCTTCATGGCAAGACCTCACTCTTAGAGGCCAAAAGCAAAGGCCGTTAATTACGCCGACGCCTCAAAAACAAAATCCATTTACCACAATGATTCTTTGTAGGAAACTATATTTCATTTGCTGTATTTTTTTAAATAATATTAGTAAGTTGTAGGCCATGTCTTCCTCGGGCCACCTTCCTGGTTACGCAGGCTGAAGATATTGCTTACACACCAGACCCAAGACCGCTGTTGCCAGAGAGGGGCTAGATCAAAGAGCTTTTTCGCAAAAGCCCGATTAGGTGAACATATTCAGTATATTAATTATGGTAAACAGCGGCGGGATATATAGTGCTTGGCAGCAGAATCAGGCCAGAGATTTTGAATGCTGGAATGATAAAGCCACATATGCTTTTTCACTTTTCTAAAGCAAGGAAGCGGCGGCCCCCGGCGGCGAGGCTGGTTTTCAGCCCGCCGGTCTATTCATCTGGCCGCTTAACCCAATCCAGCAGCCAGCCGGTCCATTGGTCCAGTCCCTGGCCGGTCTTGCAGGACACCTCAAAGATCACCTGATCCGGGTTCAGCCTCTGGGTGGTCTGTTTTATGCGGTCCAGGTCGCAGTCCAGATAGGGCAACAAGTCCATTTTGTTTATCAACAAGATACCGGCCTCTTTAAACAGCAGCGGGTATTTGCTGGGCTTGTCGTCACCTTCGGTGAGGGAAAGCACCGCCACTTTCATATGCTCGCCCAGATCGAACTCCACCGGACAGACCAGGTTGCCCACGTTTTCGATTATGAGCAGGTCAAGTGAGTCCAGGTCAAAGGCCGCCACCGCCTGGGCGATCATATCGCCGTCCAAGTGGCAGGCGCCTTGGGTCTCGATCTGGATGGCCTTCACCCCGCAAGCCGCCACCCGGCGGGCGTCTTCCTGGGTCTGTATATCCCCCTCCACCACCCCCACCTGGAGCCGGTCACCCAGGCGTGACAGGGTCTGCTCCAAGATGGAGGTCTTGCCCGAACCAGGGCTGGAGATGAGGTTGAGCACCTTGACCCCGGCCTGGCGGAACAGCTCCCGGTTGTTCTGGGCCCGGCGCTGGTTGGCTTCCAAAATGGGCCGGTTCACTTCGATCTGAGCCATTTTTCATCCCTTGCCAGGCTGTTGAAAACAGCCGCATAGGCGGGCCGTGATAGGCCCTTTTCAACACTCAGCCAGGCTGCTTTCCTCCTTCGGGTCCTCCACCTCGATGTAGTCCACGGTCAACTCCTGGCCTTGGATAACTTGCACCTGCACGGAAGAGCAGGCCGGGCAATCGTAAGTGGGCTCTGGCATCTCGAACTCCTGGCCGCACTCCCCGCAGCGCCCCCGCAGGGGCACCTTGCTTATCACCAGACTGGCCCCTCCGGCAACGGTGTCTTCCTTGATCAGGTCAAAGCAGAAGATGAGCGAGGAGGGCACCACATGGGTGAAGGCGCCTATTTTCACCCCCACCTTGGTGACCCTGGCGGCCCGGTTGCGCTCTGCTTCTTTCAGGACGATATCCAATAGCGACTGGGCCAAAGAAAGCTCATGCATGGGCTACAACCCTTGGCAAAGGGTTTATACGGGGAACCCGAAGAAAGACGAAATGGATTATAATTTAATCTAACACGGCTCTGAGCCGGGGTCAAACCAGCGCCCCAGGGTCTATGGCTTGGCAGTTCTCCACCTGCTCTGGTAGAATCCGGGCCAAGAGGGAAGCGTGATCTTGTCTGCCCGGAAGACCAAAAAGATCAGGAAAAAAAAGAGCCTGCTGGGCCGCCTCCTGGTTTGGACAGGCCTTTTGCTGCTTTTCGGCGCAGCCCTGGCAGCCGGCACCGCCCTGGGCGCCTGGTACTGGATCGGCCGCGACCTGCCCAAGATAGAACGCCTGGCCGACTACCGGCCTCCGGCAGTGACCCAAATACTGGCCAAAGACGGCAGACTGATGGCCGAATATAGTCATCAGCGCCGCTACGTGGTCCCCATGTCGGAGATCCCGCGCCACTTGGCTCTGGCCTTTGTGGCCGCTGAAGACGGCGAGTTCTTCAATCATGCCGGGGTTGACCTTTTCGGCATAGCCCGGGCCGCCTGGGCCAACTTCAAGGCGGGCCGGGTGGTGCAAGGGGGCAGCACCATCACCCAGCAAGTGGCCAAGGCCCTGCTGCTATCGCCCCGGCGCAACTATATCCGCAAGATCAAAGAGGCCATCCTGGCCTACCGCATCGAGCAGTATCTCAGCAAAGAAGAGATACTGATGCTCTACTTGAACCAGAACTACCTGGGGCATGGGGCCTACGGCGTGCAGGCGGCGGCCCAGACCTTTTTCGGCAAAAACTGCCGCGACCTCAATCTGGCCGAATCCGCCCTGCTGGCGGGCATCCTCAAGGCCCCCAACCGCTACAGCCCCCTGCGCCATCCCCGGCGGGCCCGTGCCCGCCAGGAATATGTCATAAACCGCATGCTGGAAGACGGGCATATCAGCCAGGAGCAGGCCCGGGCCGCCCTGGGCACCATTATGGACCTGCGCCTGCACCGGAAACCGCAGGTCAAGGCCGACTATTACACTGAATACGTGCGTCAATGGCTGGAACAGCGCTACGGGGCCAAGGTTCTTTATGAAGGCGGTTTGACCGTGCAAACAGCCTGTGATCCGGATCTGACCCTGGCCGGGCAAAAGGCCATTGCCGAAGGGCTCAGGCAGCTAACCCTGCGGCATGGCTTCCAGGGACCACAGGCCACCTTGTCGGAGGCGGAGGTTAAGGCCGTGGCCAGCCGCCCGGTCCGGCCCAGCGGCCTGGAGCCGGGGCAGCACATGACCGCTGTGGTCACCTCCGGCACCAGCGCCGCCGGAAACGTGCACCTGCGTATGGGCGGCGCCCAGGGCCGGCTGCAGGAAAAGGACCTGCAATGGGTGCAGCGCTCCAAGGCCGGACTGAAACCCGGGGACGTAATCCCCGTGCAACTGGTCTCCTACAATGCCGCCAACCAGACCTGGTCGTTGAAACTGGCCCAGCCGCCGTCAGCCCAGTCGGCCTTACTGGCCCTGGAGGCGGGCACCGGCAAGGTGCGGGTGATGATCGGAGGCCGGGATTTTCTAAAGAGCCAGTACAACCGCGCCGTCCAGGCCCATCGCCAGCCGGGCAGCGCCTTCAAGCCTTTTATCTATGCCGCCGCCTTGGCTAACCCTGAAAAAAAATGGCGCCCCAACACCGTCATTGTGGACGCCCCCGTGATCTATGACGACCCCGGTCAGCCCGGGGCCAAATGGAAGCCCAAGAATTACGAAAACCGTTTCTTTGGCCCCACCACCCTGCGCACTGCCCTGGAGCATTCCCGCAACGTGGTCACGGTCAAGCTGCTGGCGGATCTGGGGCTGAAGTACACCATCAACTATGCCCGGCGTTTGGGACTTGAGAGCGATCTCACCGCCAACCTTTCCCTGGCCCTGGGCGCATCCGGCTTGAGCCTGCTGGAGATGACCCGGGCCTATTCGGTCTTTGCCAACCAGGGACTGTTGGTGGAACCCATCTTGGTGGAGCGGGTTCTGGACCGGAACCGAAAAAACATCTTTCAGGCCATCCCCCAGGGCAAGCAGGCCATCTCGCCCCAGATCGCCTATGTCATGACCCATCTGCTCAAAGGGGTGATTCAGCACGGCACCGGGCGCATGATGAAGGTGCTGAAGCGCCCAATAGCGGGAAAGACCGGCACCACTAACGACCTGCGTGACGCCTGGTTCATCGGGTTCACTCCCAGGCTGGTCTGCGGAGCCTGGGTGGGGAGGGACGACAACGAGCCCCTGGGGCGCCGTGAAACCGGTGCCCGGGCCGCCGGACCCATTTGGCTGGAGTTCATGTCCCAGGCCCTGGCCCAGGAGCCGGCCGAAGATTTCCCGGTTCCTCCGGGGGTTGTCTTTGCCAGGGTCGAAAAAGAGACGGGCCGCCCGGTGCCGCCGGGCCAAGAGGGAGGCTTCTTCGAGTCCTTTATCAGCGGCACCGAACCGGCGGTGCTCAAGGCCGAAACCGCCCCTGCCCAGGCCGCTGGCACCCAAGACTTCATGCAGGCCGAGGCCTTTGGCCCCTCGCCCGCACCGGCCAAGCCGCAAGGACACTGAGCCGGCCGGCCAAAGACGCATTGCCAGAGACTACACGGTTCCAGGCCGGGGCACATCCAAATAAATATGACGAAGACCCCTGTGACGAACCAAAAAAAGGCCGCCCCCCGGTTCAGGAGGCGGCCTTTATTAACCTTCGGCTTGCTAAATGGTCAGCTAGCCGCGTATCGGTACCGGCCCGGGAATTGGGCTGCTAGATGTCTCCCAATTCATCGTGGCTAACGTGAAGCAAGGTGAACTCGCGCTCCAGCTCCTCTTGCAAGGCCTTGATCTTATCTTCAGGCATATCAGCGATGCGGATGCTCACATTGCGGCATCCCTCCTCACACATTTCGTAGGAAGTGA
>JASFOZ010000143.1:0-8839 GCA_050116255.1 Desulfarculaceae bacterium | reverse complement strand
CAGCGGGCAAAAGGCCGGGCAGCCCACCAAGGCCGGCTACACCAGGGGCAGCATCTATGACAAGGTAACCAAGGAACTGAAAAGGCTTCGGGAGCTTTCCCGGCGCAAAGCGGCCTCACCCAAAAAGGCCGCCAAACCAAAGCCGCGCACCCGTGGGGGCCGGAAATAGACTGAAGCAGCGATCAACCGGCCTCGCCGGCCTGTCCCGGGGGCGGGGAGGGGCTTTCCATTGTAGAGGGGGGTTTGAGCCCCAGCTTACGGATCTTGCCGTATAGGGTGGACCGGGCGATGCCCAGGATCTGGGCGGCCCGGTACTTATTCCACTGAACCTGCTCCAAGGTATTCTTTATCAGTTGGCGCTCCTGATCCTGAAGGCGTCCTGAAGCCGGGATCGCCTCAGCCCCCTCTTGCTGGTCTTGGGTCAGGCGGGCGGGGAGGTGCTCCAACTCGATCACCTCGCCCTGGCACATCAGGGCGGCATGCTCAACCACATTGCGCAGCTCCCTAACGTTGCCGGGCCAAAGGTGGCTCATCAAGCGGCCTTGGGCCTGCCGGGAAAAGCCGAAGATGACCTTGCCCAGCTTTTCGCAATGGGAGCGCAGGAAGTAGTTGGACAGAAAGGGGATATCCTCTGAACGCTGGCGCAGGGCAGGGACTTCCAGGCGCACCACATTAAGGCGGTAGTAAAGATCCTCGCGGAACTGCCCCTCTTTGACCATCTTGGACAGGCGTTTGTTGGTGGCGGCCAGGATGCGTACGTCCGAAGTGATGGTCTTTTCCCCGCCCACCCGCTCGAACTGACGGTCCTGGATCACCCGCAACAGGGCCAACTGAGTAAGGGGGCTGATCTCCGCCACTTCGTCCAAAAATATGGTTCCGGAGTCGGCCTGTTCGAAGCGGCCGATCTTGCGTCTTATGGCCCCGGTGAAGGAGCCCCTTTCATGGCCGAACAGCTCCGAGCTTAGAAGGGTCTCGGGATAGGCTGAGCAGTTGACCACTACAAAAGGTCCGTTGGAGCGCTTGCTGAAGCGGTGGATGGTCTCAGCCAATAGCCCCTTGCCGGTTCCGGATTCCCCTTCCAAGAGCACGGTGGTGTCGGTGGCCACTACATTGTCCAGGACATCGGCTAGCTCTTGTACCTTGTGAGAGCCGCCCATGACCTTGGCCAGGTAGCGCCGCATCTCCAAAGTGCGCTGGGCCTGTTGCCTGCCGAAGCGCTCGAAAATAAGCTCTTCATACAAAGTGCGGATGCGCAGCATCACCCGCACCCGGGAGAGCATGGTTTCAATATCCACCGGTTTGGTGAGAAAGTCCTCAGCACCCAGGTCCATGGCTCTGAGGGCATGGCTTTTGTCGTTCAGGGCCGATAGCACCACCACCGGCACATAACGCAGTTTGCCGTCTGACTTGATGTGCTCCAGCACTTCCCAGCCGCTGGTGCCGGGCAAGATCAGGTCCAAGAGCACCAGGTCGAAATCTTCCTCCCGGGTGAGTCTGGCCAGGGCGTCATCACCGCTTGCGGCGATGACCGGCACGTGCCCTTCTGATTCCATCAACGCCGCGAAAAATTGAGCCGAGTCAGGTTCGTCCTCAACGATCAGAACCCGGGCTCCGGGCTTCACTCTGGGCAGCGAAGGATCGCTCAAAGCTTCTCCTCAGCGGCTGGGGATCCGGACAGGTGCCTGTTGGGCAGGCCCTTGACCCGGCTCTGAGGAGGCCGGGATACCCCAGCCTATTTGTTGCAGTTGTCAGTCTATAACCAGAGAAAATAATATCATTATTTGCCCCGGCCTACCAGGGGAGCCGTCCACCTGCGCAGGCGGCGCTTGCCAAGGAGAATGGATTCGCGGTAGGTTGCATAGCTGTGATTGTAGCTGATCTGCACATACACTCCCGCTACTCCCGGGCCACGGCCAAGTCCCTGGACCCGGAACACCTTTGGGTGGGGGCCCAGCTCAAGGGAGTGGACCTGCTGGGATCCGGTGATTTCACCCATCCCGCCTGGGTGGCTGAACTGGAGGAGAAGCTCGTTGAAACCGGGGATGGCGCCTATGAGCTGCGCCCGGAGTTGGCCTCCGCCCTCACTCCCCAGGTCCCCGGCGCCTGCCGCCGTCCGGTGCGCTTTCTGCTTTCCGGGGAGATCAGCAGCATCTATAAACGCCAGGGCAAGACCCGCAAGGTTCACAGCCTGATCCTTTTGCCCGATTTGGAGGCGGTCAAGAGGCTGAACCAGCGCCTTGACCTTCTGGGCAATATCCAGAGCGACGGCCGGCCCATACTGGGCCTGGACGCCCATGACCTGTTGGAGCTTTGCCTGGAGGTGGAGCCCGGGGTGATCTTTATCCCCGCCCATATCTGGACCCCCTGGTTCAGCCTCTTCGGCAGCAAAAGCGGCTTTGACTCCATTGAAGAGTGTTTCGCCGACTTGACCGGCCATATCCACGCCCTGGAGACGGGCCTGTCCAGCGACCCATCCATGAACTGGCGTCTGTCAGCCCTGGACGGTTACAAACTGGTTAGCCATTCCGACGCCCACAGCCCGGGCAAACTGGCCCGGGAGGCCGACCTGTTCACCTGCCCGCCCACCTACCCAGACATCGCCGCCGCCTTGTCCGGCTCTGGGGGGGATGGTCTGGCAGGCACCCTGGAGTTTTTCCCGGATGAGGGCAAGTATCATCTTGACGGGCACCGCAAGTGCGGGGTGAGGCTGGACCCGGCCCAAACCCGGGAGCTGGGCGGCAAGTGCCCGGTCTGCGGCGGCAACCTTACCGTGGGCGTCTTGAGCCGGGTGGAAGATCTTGCTGACCGGCCTCCCGGAGACAGGCCTTCCGGGGCCTTGCCCTTTGAGTCCCTGGTGCCCCTGCCCGAGTTGATGTCCGAGGTGATGCAAAGGGGACCGGCCACCAAGGGGGTGACCGCCGCGGTGGACAGGCTGGTCCAGGAGCTGGGTCCGGAGCTTTACATCCTCAGGCAGGCCCCCTTGGACCAATTAAAGGGGCTGGGCGGGGAGGTATTGGCCGAGGGCGTCAGGCGCATGCGCCAAGGAAAGGTGTATGTGGAAGGGGGCTTTGACGGCCAGTTCGGGATAGTGCGCCTGTTCAGCCCCAGCGAAAGGGAGGAGCTCAAGGGGCAGAAGGCCTTTTTCAATCTCAAACCCAAGCCCCGCACCGCAAAGACAGGCCCGGCGGCGGCCTCGCCACGGAAGAGGGCGCCGGCCCCGGAGCTGGAAACCCTCTCCTTGCTCGATCCTGCCCGCGAGGGGCTCAACCCACGGCAGCAAGAGGCGGTGGAGCACCGGGGGAGGCCGTTAATCGTGCAGGCCGGGCCCGGCACCGGTAAGACTCGGGTGCTGGTGCAGCGGGCAGTGGCCCTGCTGGAGGAGGGGATTGAGCCTGAGGCCATCTTGATGATCACCTTCACCCGCAAGGCCGCCGCCGAGATGGCCCAGCGCCTGGCCCGGCAGAAACCCTCGGCCAGCGGGGTGCAGGTCTCCACCTTTCACAGCCTGGGCAAAAGCATCCTCACCCAGGCCCGGGGATCAGAGCCCAGGGTGCTAGGCCAAGAAGAGCGTTTGTCCCTGATCGCACTCCTGGCCAAGGAAGCCGGTATGGCGGCATCGGAACTGAGTGAGCGCCTGAGCCTGCTCAAACAGGTCATGGAGCCGCCTTCGGACCCGGCGTTCTTCCCCTTGTTCGCACAGTACGAGGCGGCCTTGGCCCAGGAAGATGCCCTTGACATGGATGACCTGGTACGCCGGGCCGCGGATTTTGTCACCGAGGACCAAGATTTGGCCCGGCACTGGCAAAACCGCTTTGCCCAGGTGATGGTGGACGAGTATCAGGATGTGAACCAGGCCCAGGTGGCTTTGCTGCAAGGAATTGTGGGCCCCAAAACCCAGGTGACGGCCATCGGCGACCCGGACCAGGCCATTTACGGATTCCGGGGCGCGGACAGCCGCTATTTTCAGGATTTCGCCAGGGATTTTTCCGGGGCCTCGCAGATGGGGCTGGAGATGAACTACCGCAGCACTGCTTCCATTCTGGCGGCCGCCCAGAGTTTGATCCAGGCTGCTTCTGATTCGGCCCGGGTGCTGCTGAAACCGGCCCGGGACGGTGGGCCCCGTCCGGAGCTGTGCACCCTGCCCAGCCCCCGGGCCGAGGCCGCCTGGGTGGCTGCCAAGGTCGTGGATTTGCTGGGCGGGTTGGATTCACGCCAGGTGGAGGCAGACCCCGGAACCCCCGAGGAGGGCTACGGAGCCAGGGACATAGCCGTCCTCTACCGCTTGCATGCCCTGGCCGGGCCCCTGCGGGAGGCGCTTAACCAGGCCGGGGTTCCGGTGCAGGTGGCGGCCCGGGAGCCCCTGGCCGAGACCGATCCCCTGGATTTCAAGGCCCAGCGGGTGAGCCTTTTGAGTATGCACGCAGCCAAGGGCCTGGAGTTCACGGTGGTTTTTCTGGCGGGCCTGGAAGAGGGGATTTTGCCCTATCTGCCCCCCAACCGCCCCCCGGCTGACCCGGATGAGGAACGCCGCCTGCTTTATGTGGCCATGACCAGGGCCAAGGAAAGGCTGTTTATGACCCACAGCCGGACACGCACCCTTTTCGGGCGCAGCCGCCGGCCGTCGGCCTCTCCTTTTCTCAAGGAGATTGCCCCCGGCTTGCTGGTTTTGGTCAAACCCCCGCCCCAGAAACGAACCGCCAAGCAGCTGGACTTGTTTTGATGCTCAGTCGTCAACTCAGTTGTTTGAGTGCGCCAGGTGTTTTTTTCTGCCCCTTTTTTAAGACATTTTTATGAAAAGGCTTTTCTCGGGCCACCCATTCCGGGGATACTGGTAAGAAACAACATGGCATTTTTCCCGGTCCTGAGGACCGGTGGTAATGGGAGTATAAGCATGGAAAACAAAAAGAAAAACTATTTTCAGGCATTGTACGAGGTGGCCAAGGTCGTTAACGCCTCCTTGGAACCCAACGAGGTGCTGGACAAAATTGTGCACGCCGTGGCCGGGGCCATGGATGTGAAGGCCAGCGCCTTGCGGGTTCTGAACAAAGCAGGCGATCGCCTGAACATGGGCGCCTGCTGCGGACTCAGCGACGGCTACATCCGTAAGGGGCCGATTCTGGTGGAAGAGAGCGGCCTGGACAAAAAGGCGTTAAAGGGCGAGACCATCTATATCCAGGACGCCCAGACCGACCCTGGTTTTCAGTACAAAGACAGGGCCAAGGAAGAGGGTATACGCTCCTTGCTGGTGGTGCCCTTGATGGTGGAGAAAAAGGCCGTGGGTGTGCTCAGGGCCTACACCGAACAGGTCCGAGAATTTGACGACGATGAGATCAAGTTTCTGGAGGCGGCGGCCAACCTCAGCGCCATCGCCCTGGAGAACGCCCGCCTGCATGCGGCGCTAAAGCGTGATTACGATCTATTAATCAACTACCAGGACCGCCTGGACGACAATTAGGAGGCTTAAGATGATTCGGCTCGGCATTAACGGCTTCGGACGCATTGGCCGCCAAGTGCTCAAGGCTGTCATCGAACGGCATCCCGGCTCTTTGTCGGTGGTGGCGGTCAATGATTTGGGCGATGTGGAGACCAGTGCCCACCTTTTCAAATATGACACCAGCTATGGCCGCTTCCCCGGCGAGGTCAAGGTGCAGGGCGACGGCTTTGTCATTGAGGGACAGACAGTGGCCTGCCTCAGCCACCGGGACCCTTCAGAGATTCCCTGGCTGGATCTGGGCGTGGATGTGGTTTTGGAGTGCACCGGCCTGTTCCGGACCGGACCGGCGGCCTCGGCCCATCTGCGGGGCGGGGCCAGGAAGGTGATAATCAGCGCACCGGGCAAAGAGGTTGACGCCACTTTTGTAATGGGCGTCAACCACCGCGATTATGACCCCGATAAGCACCACGTGGTCAGTAACGCCTCCTGCACCACCAACTGCCTGGCCCCGCCGGCCATGGTGGTTCATGAGGCCTTTGGCATCAAAAGAGGGGTGATGACCACGGTCCACTCCTACACCAACGACCAGCGCATCCTGGATTTGCCTCACAAGGATTTAAGGCGCGCCCGCACCGCCGGGGCCAACATCATCCCCACCACCACTGGCGCGGCCAAGGCGGTGGCTCTGGTCATTCCCGAGCTGGAGGGCAAGTTCGACGGCTTTTCCCTCCGGGTCCCCACCCCCACGGTCTCGGTGGTGGACTTCACCGCGGTGCTGGAGAACCCGACCGACACTGAGGGCCTGCGCAAGGCCCTGGTGAAGGCCGCCCAAAACGGCCTCAAAGGCATCATGGCCTGCCAGGAGGAGCCGCTGGTATCCAGCGATTACAAGGGCGACAGCCATTCCTCGGTGGTGGACCTGCCCTTCACCATGGTCTATGCGGACAACATGGCCAAGGTCCTGGCCTGGTACGACAATGAGTGGGGCTACTCCTGCCGTCTGGCCGACCTGGCCGCTCACCTGGCTTCGTTTATGAAGTAGCCGCCATAAATAAGGGGCGCCATGCGGCGCCCCTTATTGAGCCGGTTGCAGACCAGTTCAATAGTTAAGGGCCCCCAGGCGTTCCACATCCAGGGCAAATCCGGGGTCTTTGCGCAGTTCCACCGCAAAACGCAGGTATTTGCTGGCAATGGCCCTGACCGCCATCTGCAGGGCATAAGGTCTGACCGGCTTTTCCAGGAGGTAGTTCACGCCCGCAGCCATGCACATGTCCACCACATCGTTGCTGGCATGACCGGTTACGATCACAGTGTCCTCCGGGGCCAGGGGGTATTTGTCCTTGATGGCTTCAATGAAATCAAAGGCGGTGTGGTCGCCCAAAAATACGTCCAACAGAAATATGGCCAGGCCGGATGGGTTGCTCAGGCAAAAGTCCCTGGCAGCGGCGAAATCAGTAAAGGCGTAGACCTCGCCCCAGGGGTAGAAGCTGGTCACAGTCTGGGCCATGACTTCGCAGACCATGGGGTCATCATCCAGGATGACCACGGTTAGGCCTTGGCCAGATCCACTGTCATTCATCGCTTACCTCCCCTGGACAGGCCCTCTTTTATTAGTCTAGCATTTTTGGGGGAGATATTTACTCTTCTTGTTCCTTGGCTGAGGCTGCCGGGGGAAAGCCGTATTCCTTGATCTTGTTTTGCAGGGTCTTGCGGGTGATGCCCAGCATTTTGGCGGCCTGGGTGCGGTTGCCGCCGGTGGCTTCCAGGGTTTTTTCAATCAAAACCTGCTCCATCTCCCGGACGGTGAGCCCGGCCCGCAGGCCGGTATCGGTAACCGCATCCGCCTCCTGCAGGGCCAGGGGCAGATCACCCAACTCAATCAGGGGTCCGGGGGCCATGATTACGGCCCGCTCCACTAGGTTGATAAGCTCACGCACGTTGCCCGGCCAGTGATAGGCCAAGAGCCGGGAACGGGCCGCCGGGCTGAAGCCGGCCAGATCGCGCTGGTTCTTTTGATTGAAGCGGGTCAAAAAACGTTCGGCCAAGATGATTATGTCTTCGCCCCTCTCTCTGAGGGGAGGCATCTCCAGATTGACTACATTCAGGCGGTAATACAAATCCTCTCTGAACCTGCCCTGGGCTACGTCCTGGGCCAGATCGCGGTTGGTGGCGGCGATCACGCGCACGTCGCTTTTAAAGGTGCGGTCAGAGCCCAAGGGAGAGTATTCTCCGTCCTGCAGGGCCCGCAGGAGCTTGGCCTGGGTCGCCGGGCTCATCTCGCCGATCTCGTCCAGGAAAAGGCTGCCGGTGTCCGCCGTCTTGAATCGCCCTTCGCGCCGGGAGACGGCTCCGGTGAAGGCCCCCTTCTCATGCCCGAACAGCTCGGACTCCAGCAGGTTCTCTTGCAGGGCGGCGCAGTTCACCTTTACCAAGGGCCCTTTCTGGCGGCGGGAGTTCTGGTGAATGATCTGGGCCACCACCTCCTTGCCGGTGCCGCTTTCTCCGCTGATCAAGACTGTGGCTTCGGCCGGAGCCACCATGGCCAGGGTGTCCTTTAGCCTGAGCATGGGGGGGCTGTCTCCCCAGAGAGCGGAGAAATCAAAACGCTCCCCCAGGCGCTCGGCCTGGGCGGCCACCTGCCGGGCCAGGCCCACGGCGTTGAGGTGGCGCTGGATTTTGATCTGCACCTCTTCGATATCCAGCGGCTTGGGCAGGTAATCTTCAGCCCCTTGTTTGAGGGCGCTCACCGCGCTTTCAATGCTGCCGTGGGCGGTCATGATCAGGACAGGCAGCTCAGGATTGAGGGTTTTCAGGCGGGCCAGGGCGGCCATGCCGTCCATGCGGGGCATGACCAGATCCAAAAGGACCAGGTCGATGGCGGTGGTGGCGGCTGTTTCCAGGGCCTTTTCGCCGTCTTCAGCCTCCAAGACTTGGTAGCCGGTGTCCTCCAGATGGGCCCTGAGCATGAGGCGGTGGGCCCTCTCATCGTCCACGACCAGGATGGTCTCTTTTGCTGTCACTTGGCGTCTCCCTCCAGAGGCAGGGTGAAACTAAAGTGCGCCCCTCCTTGGGCAGAGGTCCCGGCGCTTAATTGGCCGCCGTGGGCACGGATGATGCGTCTGGCGATGGCCAGGCCCAGGCCGGTGCCGCGATCCCGGGTGCTGAAAAAGGGATCGAAAATCTGCTCCGGATCGCCGGGCGGCAGGCCCGGGCCGTCGTCTTCCACCACCACTTCGACCCGGTCTGGTAGAGGGCGCGCTGAGAGAGTAAGTCTGCCCCTGCCGTTCATGGCCTCCAGGGCGTTGACCACTAGGTTCAGCAGCACCTGGCGGATCTGGTCCGGGTCTGCGGACACCTGGGGCAGGCCGGGGGAGATGTCGATGGACGTCTCCACCCCCTGAGCGC
>JASFOZ010000142.1:0-8896 GCA_050116255.1 Desulfarculaceae bacterium | reverse complement strand
CGCTCCGGCGGCGGTGCTGATCAAGTCTCCGTTTTTATAAACGGCCAAGCCCAGCACTCGCAGATCCAGATTCAAGGGCGAGAAAATCTTGGGGCTCACCACAAATCCCCAACAAGAGGCATTATCCGCCACAGTGTCCTGTATCTTGATCTTCCAATCGGAAATCCGGCTGTCGATGATCTCCAGGGAAGCCAATATCCCGGATGTGGAATCCAGGACCTGGAAAGCGGTGCAGGATGGTCCCTTTAGGTCCTTGTTGATCAAAAAGGCGATTTCGGCCTCAATACGGGGCTGAATCATTTTGGATCTATCCAGCTTGCAGCCATCCAGATACATCTGATCATCGAAAAGAGCGCCGTAATCCGGTTCGTGCACCTTGAACATGTCCATCATGGCCTGGCTGGTCAGGCCGATTTTTTTGCCCACGATGCGCGCCCCCGATTCCAAACGGCTTTGGGTGACCTGCGTTTGTATCTGGTAGGCGTCGTCTATGGTGATATCAGGATATTGTTCGGTCAAGGGGGCTATGGCCGAACTTTTTTGATACGCCTCGATAAGCTCTTGGGATATTTGAGTGATCTTGTCAGGTTCCATTTGAGTATCCTTTGCCTGTCTAAAAGTTAACGGCCGGTTTGGGGAAAAATCTAATACATCATGTTGGGCAGCCAGGTACTTAGAAAGGGAAACATTATTAAAATGCTCAAGGTAGTCAGCTCGAACAGAAGAAACCAACCGACGCCCTTGAAAACATCCTCAAGAGGGACCTCAGGGGCCAGGCCAGCGATGATGTATACGTTTAACCCCACCGGCGGGGTGATCAAACCCACTTCGATAAGCTTGGTGACCAGGATGGCGAACCAGATGGTGTTGTATCCCAGCTGCCCAACGATGATGGGATGCAGGATGGGAAGGGTCACCAGCAGTATGGACATAGGCTCCAAAAACATTCCCAGGGGCAAAAAGATGGCCAAAGCCAGGAGTAGAACTACAAACGGCGGCACGTTGAGGGTGGCGATCCCCTCGGTGAGAGCATTGGCCACCCCCGCTATCTTGAGAAAATGGGAATAGATCATGGCGGCCACCACGATGAGGAAGATCATGCAACAGGTGCGGGCGGTGTCGCCCAGGCCGCTTTTCAATTTTTGCCAACGGTTTTCCCGGGACAGCAACATCATGACAAAGGATGCGCCTGCGCCCAGGGCCGCCGCCTCGGTGGGTGTGGCCACCCCGAAATAGATCCCTCCGATAACGATCAGGAACAGGAGGAGAACCCCCCATCCTCCCTTTAGGGAAAGGAATCTTTCTTTCCAGGGGTATGATCTTGTCGCGGGTGCCAGCCGGGGATTGAGTTTGCACAGCAGGAAGATGCCTAGAGTGAATACGATGACCGTTATGATCCCGGGAATGAATCCGCCGATCAACAGCGCCCCCACGGAGGTCTCTGTCACTACGCCGTACATGACGAGCACGATGCTGGGCGGAATCAGGATGCCCAGGCACCCGCCCGTGGCTACACAACCCGTAGCCAGTTTCTTGTCGTAGCCGCTCTCCAGCATCTCCGGGATGGCCACTTTCCCTACGGCCGCCGCCGTGGCGGGGCTGGAGCCGCAGGCCGCGGCAAAGGCGGCGCATCCCATGGTGGTAGCCATGGCCAACCCCCCGGGGAAACGGGAAAGCCATTTGCGGCTTATATCATAGGCGTTGCGGCTCACCCCGGCGCTGAAGGCCAGGTTTCCCATCATGACGAACAGCGGCACGACCAGAAGCAGGTAACTGGCCACGGTGGGATAAGGTAAATGTTGCAGCACGTTCAAGCAGGTCTGAAGATCGGTGAGCATGATCAACCCGGCTATGCCGGTCAAGGACAGGCTTAGATAGATGGGTATACCCAAAGCCAAAAGCCCCAGAAGAACCGGAACGCTGAGCAGGGCCAACATCAGGGGTGACATCTTTTCATTCCTTCAAACTTATTTACGCATGTGACAAACAAGTCCGCCGCCTCATGTCGTCTGCGCCGCATCCGCCGCGTCTGCGCCGCCGGCGTCAAAAGCCGCGTCCTTTAAATCCCAGCCCAACCAGCGAGCCGTCTGCACTACTATGTCGGACAGGTACTGAAGGCTGAAGGCCCACAGGCCGATGGGTACGAAAAATTTGGACCACCAAATGGGCAGGATATCCATGCCCACCATCACGGATTCCCGGCGCTGATAGGCATGAAATGCGTCCTGCCAGGTGACTATCGCCATGATGAAGATGAAAACCAGGCCCAAGACATAGGCCAAAAGGTCGAGGATTTCCCTAGACCGTGGCTGCAGGCGTTTCAGCATAAGGGTGACCCTTATGTGGCCGCGATACTTCTGGGTCGCCGCCAGTCCCATGAAAACTATCGCGGGCATAAGGCACTCGTTAAGCTCGATCACACCCAGTATGGGTTTACCGAATATGTATCTGAGGAAAATATCCGTCAGGGTGGCGAGGGTGGCCGCGGCAAAAGCCAAGTAGCTGGCCAAAATCAGGTAGTTGGAGATGCGGCTGGCCAAATGGACCAAGGCTTTGACGATTTTCATGACTTTCCGTCCGGCAGCCCGTTTTTTAAATAACTGGTGTACGCCCGCATATTCTTATAATGAGGGCGCACATCCAGCATGAGGTAAAAATTATTTTTTTCCGTATTTCTTCTGCCAATAAACATAGCCGTTTACAAACTTGGACTCTTTGTCATATTTCTTCAAAAGTTCAATGTATTCCATCATTAGGGCCTTGACTTTTTGGGTGTCATGGCCGAGCTTACCTTGTTTGGTGATCCAGGCCTCGTACTGTGCCGGCTGGACAATGGATTTGGCTTTGGTCTTGTCCTGCTCGGACCAGATTTGAATATGCTTGCGCCTCTTGACCAGGTCGTCGATGGCATCGGCCTGCATCTTCTGCATCAGCTTCGTGGTGTACTCGATGACCTTGGGAGACCATTCGGTCATAAGAGCCTGCAAGTCCTTGGGCAGCTTGTTCCAAAGTTTAATGTTCATCACGATCCAGGGCTGGCAGTACTGGCCGTAGCCTGTATCAATGATATAGGGGCAGGGCTCGTACATCTTGTAGTTCCAGGCGGAGGCCAGGCCCATTCCACTGGCCGCGTCGATTATGCCGCGGCTGGCCGCCTCATAACACTCGCTGATGGGAAGGCTCACCGGGGTGCCGCCCAGCCGGGCCACAGCATCGGCCACCATGCCGTAGGTCCGGATCTTGTGTCCCTTGATGCTCTTCAGGTTCGGCATGGAAACCTTGCTGTATACAGCCAGGTTGTCCGAAGGGAAGGCGAAAAGCAGCTTGCAGGAGTTTTTCTTTTCCCATTCATCGCGCAAAAGTTTGGATTTCTGGTAAAGCACCATAATGGCCCGGCTCTTGGCGTCGGTGGCGTCAACCGTGTAGGCCATATCCAAGCCCAGGGCGATGGGCAACTCCGTGGGAGTGTAGCCGGGCGAGATCAGACTGACGTCGGCCAGGCCCTTGTTTATGGCGTGCAGATCCTGCCCCACCTTCACCAGCGAACCGCTCCAGAAATACTGTACCTTGATCCGCCCCTTGCTAAGCTTGGCGATGTTGTCGAAATACCATTTTTGGGCGATGGACCAATGGTCTCCGGGCGGCATCTGCGAACATACCTTAAGATTGAATACTTTATCCTTGGCCATGGCGGTTCCTGGAATCAAACAGAAGAACCCCAAGAACATCCAAACTAGAATAATGGATGTGAATGCTCTAACTTTCATGATTCTCCCTCCTTTTAGGCTTTTTTGCGGTTTAGGATTCCTTTTTACGGCGTTCAATCTCCTCTTTTTCCCATTCCCCCAGTTCCATGATCTTGTCCGGCCACTCGATGATCTTGTAGTGAGGCGGCAGCTTGGGGTTTTTCTGAAGCATGTGGCCTATGGGGAAGGAATGTCCGCTGGCGAACGATTTCTCCATTCCCAAAATCCACTCGTCGAAGAAATCGATATGCAAGGCGGTGAACAATTCCGCATTTGCGAAAAAGCCTATTCGGCGGGCGCCGTGACAAGGAAAGCTGATATACAATTTTTTATTATTGTAAGCTTGGGCCACACCGGAGCCGCACACCCCGCACATGTTGTAATAGACCACATGGTAGGGGTCACCGTCATTCCACATGGCCCCGTCCAGGATTTTGTTGGACATGCCAGGCTGCATGGCAAAGGCAATAACGTCAGGATCGGGCTTTAAATCCATTAGGGGGCCGACCAGTATGGCCTCCATGGAAAACGGCTCGATCTTGGGCAAGCCCATTTGGGAGCGCATGGCCGCGTCCTTGTCTTCGAAGTGGACGCCCCCCATGTGCTCGCCTGTCGCGATAAAGCCGGTCCATTCCTCGAATCCGATTACGCCCGGCGCAAAAGGACAGGTTATTTTATTTCTTGTCAGAATATAGTTTTTTCTGATTGCGCATCTCTCGCCACGTGCCATTGATATGAACTGGCAGAAAGTCCCCCCAAAATCCGGGGCTTCGCCAAGATTATCAGGCACCTTCTCGCCCTTTTTATAGAACTTGATTCCCACGGGTAGCGTATGGATTCTAAGGTGCTTTTCGATTTTATTGGCCCGATCAATATTTTTTTGGGAACCTCTTGGGTTTTCAAAGTCATACATCTAGATCCTCCTTTTGATTCCAGGAAACTAATCCTTTCTTCTGTTTAGCAAATTGGATATTTTTTCAGCCGAGGCTTTCACGTACTTGGTGTATATGGGAACCGTTTCGTCCGTAATACGGTTGGCGGGCCCGGAGACGCTTATGGAGGCGATGATCTCCCCTTCGGTCCCAAAAATAGGCGCCGCCACGCAGCGAAGCCCGAGATCGAATTCTTCGTTATCCAGAGCGATCCCTTCCTGTCTTATGCGCTCTAGTTCCTGCAAAAGCTTTTCCCGGGAAGTAATGGTGTTGAGGGTGTACTTGATCAAACCGTGCTGCAGGATTACGCGGTCAATTTCATCTTCGGACATCCCGCTTAAGAGCACCTTGCCCACGCCCGTGCAATGCATGGGAAGGCGCGCCCCAATCTGGGAGGCCACTCTTATGGAGCGGTCGCACTCCACCTTGGCGATATAAAGGCTCTTGCCGTGATCCGCTATGCATAGGTGAGCCGTCTCATTGGCCTGGGCCACCAGTTCTCCTAAATAGGATGTAGCCAGGCTGGCCAAATCCATATTTCGGATGGCCACCTTGCCTAAAACCAATATCTCCAGGCCGAGCTTGTACTTACGGTTGTATTCACCGTCCGAGGTTAAAAAGCCCTCGTCCTCCAAGGTTGCCACCAGACGTTGTACCGAACTCTTGTGAAAACCCAACTCGGCCATGATTTCCTTGGCAGTCCACTCGCTTTTGGGGCCGCTGAAAAGCTTTAAGATGCTTAATGCCTTGCGTAGTGACTGCAAATTACACCTACCTGTTAAAACGGATTACCTGTTCCTTAATATCTAAACCCCGCCCGAGGTTTGTTTGTAGCCTTCCTCGAATCCCTTCAGGTTGATATCCAGCTTGCCCGAAGGCAGATCGGACTTAATCCGTTCTTGCACCTCATCCAAGCCGATTGGTAGAACCCCGCTCCCCACCAGGGCACCGAGCATGACCATGTTGGTCACTATGGGAGCCTTCAACTCAACGGCGATGCGGGTGGCCGGGACCACCCAAGCTGATTGGGAAATCGTCTTTATCGCCGACAAGAGTTTGCCTTTGTCCGGATACTTGTCCCGGCCTCCCAGCACGTCCACAGGGAAAACCTCGCGGTCATTAGTTAGAGTGCTTACCTCTGAGTTGCCGAACCGAGAAAGCATGCGCAAGGTTTCCAGAGGCTCCAGGCCCAACACTACATGGGCCTGGCCCTCGGGAATCAAAGGACCATGTTCCTTGTTTTGGGAGATTCTTAGGCTGCTGAACACTGAGCCACCCCGTTGGGCCGCTCCGAAGGTTTCACCTATGGTCACGAAATAATCCTTGCCCGAGAAAAGCCTCCCCAACAGCCGGGCGATCAGGATGTTACCCTGCCCTCCTATGCCGGAGACGATAAGATTCAGTGGGTCCCGCTTCATGTCAGACCAGCTCCTCCTTGTCGATGGCTTCAAAAGGGCATATCTCCGCGCATAAACCGCAGCCAGAGCATATGTCCTCCCTTATTTCAACCCGGGAGCTTGCGAGGTCCAGGACCAGGCCAGGGCACCGGAGCCGGCTTAGACAAATATGGCAATCCTCGCCACGGCATTTCTCATAATCAAGACTCATGCGGAAGGGAACGGTTTTCTCCTGCTTCATCCGCAATATCTCGCAAGAACGGCGTAGAATGAGAACCCTTACGCCGCTGTCTTCTTTTAAAAGTCCGCGCAGGGCCTTAATGGTCCTTTTAAGCTCAAAGGGGTCGGCTACGGCAACTTTACAGCCAATGCTGCGGCAAAGGTCTTCCATGTCCACCTTGGGCGCGGGCAGGCCCATGGCGTTTGTGCCGGTGGCCGGATGAGATTGGAAGCCGGTCATGGCCGTGGCATGGTTATCCAAAATGATCTGGAGGAAATTAGAATCATTGTATACGGCGTTGATAAGAGCCGGAATGACGGCATGAAAAAATGTGGAATCCCCGCAGACCGAGATTACCGGTTGGGTGTGGCCAAAGCGTTTAAGTTGGCCCAATCCGCAGGCCAAACCCGCGCTGGAGCCCATGGCGTGCAACAGATTCATTTGGCTCTTGCCCCCCGGAAAAACATCCAAGGTGTAGCAGCCGATATCACCGGTGAAGAAACCGTGGCGGCCGTCAGCCTTGAGCGCCCTTCCAATGGCATAAAAGCTGGCCCGATGAGGGCACCCCGGACACCAGGCCAGTCCGCGGTCCACAAGTAGGGGAGTGACGTCTTCCTCGATTGACTTTTGGTAGGATTCCGGCCAAACTTCCTGCTCCATTCCCAAAAGATCCGCCACGGCGGACATGATCAAATCCGGCGTTATTTCGCCGAAAGCGGGGATATGGCCGGTTTCCCGGCCGCAGACCTTGATTCCGTTGCGGCCGGTCTGGGCCAGGGCGTTTTTGACGTGAACTTCCACAAAGGGGTCCACTTCCTCGGCGACCAAAGCCAAATTGGTTTTTTGCAAATGCTTGAGTACGGTCTCTTGGGGAAAAGGCCAAAGGGTGACCAGTTTCAGTACTCCCACCTTGTCCTCAAGCCCCATGTACTCCAGAACGTCCCGTGCGCAGGACGCCCCGCTGCCCGAGGCCACGATGACCATTTCAGGCTGGTCTGGCCCAAAGTATTGGTTGAAATCCGAGGCTTCAAAACGAGCTTTGATACGTTTCAAGCGCTCCAGGGCGCGGGCATGGGCGGGTTTGGCCAGGTAGGGGGTCAGGGTCAGGGTGTCATCCGTGTGAGCCTTGCGCACCCTTTGGCTAACGGCCGATTTCTCCACCATACAACTGGCATGGGACAGCCGCGTATAGCTGCGGTAGAGGACATGGCAGGAGAACTCCTTGGACAAATCAAAGGCCCAATACAGTAAGGCTCGGGCTTCCGCAATGCTTGTGGGTTCTAAAAGCGGCATGTAACCAAAACGGGCCAGCCAGCGGCTGTCGGTTTCATCTCCGCTCGAATGTGCATCAGGATCGTCGCAGACGATCGCCACCATGCCCCCTCCGGCCGGACCCAGACCGGTCAGGCTCAGATGGGTCATGAAGTCCAAGGCCACGCTTAATCCCGCATTTTTCATGGCCACCAAAGAATAGAGTCCAGCCACGGCTGCGGCGGCCGCGCCCTCTGCGGCCACCTTCTCGTTGGTGGACCATTCCACATGCAGGTTCAAGGATGACGCCTGCGAGGACAATTCCTGGATGATTTCCGAGGATGGAGTACCGGGATAGCCAGCGGCATAACTGACGCCAGATTCCAGCGCGGCCCAGGCGATGGCTTCATTACCAAGCATCATCTGCTTTTGTAAATTGGAACCTTTCTGAGACATCTAGCCTTTATCCAAATATTCGATTCGCATTTTAGATTTAATTAATCACTATGAGATATTAATTATAAAAAAATCCTGTTTTGTCAAGATAAAAATTCATATACTGCTTCAATGATTCGCTATGTGAATCATTTGTCTAGTTGCAAACATAGGAGGGACTGTAGTTACCGATATGGACGGCCACCTAAAATATCCACACGTGCTAAGTTTGAAAAACTTAACCCCAATACCGTAACAAGCTGATATCACACACCATTAGCTGAGACTCATTCAAAATAAAAGGCGCATGCCTCCTCTGCAGGGAGGCCTGCGCCTAAAAGCTCGTCATTTGAGTAAGGCTAGGTCAGCAGATGCGGTACTTTTGCTACTCTTAAACCTCCCTCACCAGCGCCTCCGAATACGGAAACCCCTCCACAATCCAATCCGTCAGCACGCGCTTGCAACTTCGTAGGAATTGATTGCCAAACTCCAGAAGTACCGTTATTTATAGAACGATTATTAAAAAGACCATTTGACTGGACCACTGCATTTGGTCCATCATAGCCAAGGCTTTGATTCATACAGATATAGTACATCAACATAGGCCTACCTCATGCCGACCAAAATCGAAATTGATCCATTGACCCGTATTGAGGGTCATCTTGCCATTAAACTGGAGATCGAATCCGGGCAAGTCGCAAAGGCTTATTGCTCAGGTGAGATGTTCCGCGGTTTTGAAACCATACTGCGGGGCAGGAGCCCCATGGACGCTCAGCAGATCACCCAACGCATCTGTGGCGTCTGTCCCATTTCCCACGGCATGGCTTCACTCAAGGCCCAGGAGCAGGCCTACGATCTCAAACTCACTGATAACGGCCGGCTGACCCGCAACCTGATCCTGGGCGCCAACTACCT
>JASFOZ010000141.1:0-8896 GCA_050116255.1 Desulfarculaceae bacterium | reverse complement strand
ACTGCGGCGGCGGCTCTTACGGCTGCCGTATGGGTATGAAGATCTGCGAATTGGACGACCCCAACAACACCGTGAATTGGGTGTATCTGTACGATTATCTGATCGAACTTATTAAAAGCGGACGCATCAAGCTGGACAAGAGCGTCAACGAGGGCAAGAGGTTCACCTGGCACGACTCCTGTAAACACGGCCGTGAGTTGGAACGCCATTATGGCCGAGGCTTTTTTGAGGAGCCCCGCTGGATCCTCAATCAGTGCGTAGATGACTTCGTGGACATGGTGCCCAACCGCATGAACGCTTTTTGCTGCGGGGCCGGCGGCGGCATGTGGCCTGCGCCCTATGAAGATGAATCAGCCTGGCATGGCCGAAAAAAGTACGAGTCCATCAAGGAGGCCAAGGCTGACGTGGTGGTTTTGGGCTGCTCCAATTGTCATGATCAGCTCATGAAGCGCATTCCCAAGTACTATACTGACCACAAGTACGAGGTGAAATACATCTGGGAGCTGGTGGCAGACTCACTGGTGCTGGACCCCTGGACCGAGGAAGAGATCGAAAAGGGCCGGGCCGAGGCCGAGGCCCAATGGGAGCGCCTGGGGGTGGAGCTGGACGATGACGATGACTGGCAGCCCCCTGAAGAATAACAAGGCATAGACCAACTACAGGGCCGCCGTCAGGCGGCCCTTTTCTATTGGCAAAAAGGGCGGGTGCAGCGGTTGCAGCCCCGGGCCACGGCCTATAGAAGTTATGCTAAATTTGGTTTGGCTGCGAAGCCTCGGCAATATACAGAAGTGAAGAGGCTGGCAGTTTTTCCCAAAATAGCCAAACTGAAGTCACTAACCGGTGCCATGGGAGAGGTACGGATAAGGACACGGACAAAATGGGTGAAGTTAAGTCAAGTCTGGAGATCGCCTTGGAGCGGGCCGAGGCCATGAGTTCCGGGGATAAGGGTGAGGAAGAACGGGAGCAGGGTAGGCGCAAAGGCCAAATTATTGCGCGCAAGGTGCTGGCCGGGGACCTGGACCCCAAACAAGGCGCTGGGGAAATCTCAGCCCTAAGCGGAGCTGAAAGGCAAGGGGCTGCCCAGACCATGGTGGAGCATCTTATGGCCAAACTCCAGGAACAAGCGCCCCTGGCTTTCCCCGCCCTTGCCGAGCTGCTCGATGCGGCTGCGGTTCAGAAGTTGGAGCAGGTGCTGGCTGAAATGACATCTGCCGGGGATGGCGAATTGGCCAAGCTGGGGGATGAGTTGGGAAAGGAGTTTGCCGCCCTGGGTCTGTCCGGTTCCGCCCTCAGGCCCAATCCTCTGTCCCACCCCCAGGCCGAAGCACGGCTAAAGGCCGTGCTTTCTCCTGTTGCCGGGCGCCTGCAAGAGGCCAAGGCCGAGGTCTTGCGCTCTCTGGCTCCGGATGCGGGTTAAAGCATGGCAAAATAGGAGGACTCGATCAATTCGAAATTGCGTTTGACCTGTTCGGCGCCTTTGAGGATGGGGCCATGCCCGGGCAGCAGCCATTCTATATCCAGGCCGGACACGCGTTTAATGGATTCTTTCAGCTTTTGGCCGTCCCCACCCGGGAAATCCACCCTGCCCACGCCCTGGACAAATACCAGGTCTCCGGAAAACAGGGCCTTGAGCCGGGGCTGATAGAGACAGATGTGCCCCGGAGAATGGCCGGGGGTGTGGATAACCTGGAAGGTCTCCTGCCCGACCTCGAGTTCGCCTTCTTCCAAAAATATGTCCGCAGTAAGCTCTGGGGCGGGCATTCCCAGGGCAGCAGCCAGCTGCCGCCCCTCGCCGTCCATGTACTGGGCCTCAACCGGATGTATGGCCACGCGGGCGCCCTGGCCTTGGAGCTCGGCCGCGGCCTCCAGGTGATCGGGATGGCTGTGGCTGAGCACTATCAGTTGCGGGGCTGGATTTATCTCGTCCTGGCTCAGACCCGTCTCCACATGGCCGTACAGTTGACTGTGGCCCGGATCCAGCATCATTCCCGGGGCAGAGTCCACCAGGTAGGTGTTGCAGTTGTTGGCGATTGTCTGGGTCCAGGGGTAGGCATAGAGATTATCAATCAATTTCATTACTTTTCTCGCTTTGCATCTTTAATCTAAGAACGTTGGCACTGATGTTCTTCAGGGACAAAATAGCCGGCGCTCGCAGCCGCGAGCCCTGAAACTTGGGCTCCTGGGTCGGGATCAGCAGGATGCAAAGCCCCGAGTGACCATGGAACCGTATGTTCATAAATTCTGGCTACTCAAGTCTGCCCCGGGTCGGAGTCATTGTCAAATTTGGCTTGATTGATCTTGTGATTATGACTCATTGGGGTTAGGGTGGCAGGCTAAGGGCCGGGTGAAGGACCTCAAAGCCGGAGCCGGCTCGCTCCCGGGGCCAAGGTGCCGTAAATAAAGCCACAAGTGCGGCAGCAGCTCACCCGGGCTGATTTTTGACACCCCCAGAAAAGGAGCCTCAAAGCCATGCAAACCCTTGCCGTCAAGACCAGCGCCCATTCCCAGGCCTTGGATATATCCAGGCAGGTGCAAGAGGCGGTGGCAAAGTCTGGTGTGCAGGAGGGCTGGTGCGAGGTGTTCAACCCCCATACCACGGCGGGGTTGGCCATAAATGAGTCAGCCGATCCCGCGGTTATGGAGGATGTGCTCAACACCCTGGACAAGTTGGTTCCTTGGCGGGCGGGCTACCGCCACCTTGAGGGCAATGCCGCCGCCCATGTTAAATCCGTATTGGTGGGCAGCTCCTTGCGCTTGCCGGTGCAGGGGGGAAGGCTCAGCCTGGGCACCTGGCAGGGGGTTTTCTTCATGGAGTTTGACGGCCCCCGCACGCGCAAGGTATTGGTTGCGGTGCACTCTGGCTGAGGCGCCCGGGCCGCAGCCCTGAGAGACCGTATTAAGAGCTTGGCTTGAAGCTGCCGGGGGCAGAGGAACCTAGATACAGAGGGCGGGTTTGAAGATTAACCTTGAGGATGCGCTTTCCTCTCTGGAGGACGCCAGGCATATTGATGTGGACGAAGCGGTGGCCAATGCCCTGTTTCGGGTGGGTGTGGCCTATCTGGAGAGGGACCGGGTGGATGAGGCCTATGAAGCCCTGGACGAGGCCTATTATCATTGCCGCAAGCTCGAAAATCAGGCCGGTCAGGCTCAGGTTTGCCTGCGCTTGGCAGAGGTGGCTGCCGCCCGCAGTGATTATCCGGGGAGCCTTGAGCTTCTGCACGAGGCCTTAAAAATATTTAGGGACCTAAACGATCGCGATGGCCAGGCCGGGGCCCTGGAACGCCTGGGGCGGATTTCCACGGCAGGGGGCCAGGAATCGCAGGCAGTGGCCTATTTTGAGCAGGCTCTGGAGATAACAACCGAGGGCGGCGACGAGATAGGACAGATGGTGCTCTATCAACACCTTGCCCCGCTTTTCCGGCGCCTGGACCGGCATCAGGAGGCGCAAAACGCCTACCGAAATCTGGGGCGGCTGGCCGATGCCTTGGGCGATTCTCAGAGGGTGGCCCTGGCCCTGGTGGGAATAGGAAGTTGCCTGGTTTCTTTGCATAGAGAAAACGAGGCGGTGGAGGCTTTCAATCAAGCGAAGATTCTTTATAATGAGTTGGGACAGCTGCAACTTGCCTCCCAAGTGGAGGCGGAGATTAGCCGGCTGGGATTGCCCCGGATCGGCAGCAATGGGGAGGAATGACAGTGAAGCGGATATACCTGGTTGGATTGATTCTGGTGGGCCTGGTGTTTGTTTTTTCCAGTGGTGCGATGGCCCTGGATAAAATGGAGGCTGATCTCAAGATCAAAGAGGCCACTGTGGCCTTGAAGCGTTTCATGACCGAAGAGGACAGCGATGCTGCGCGCAGCCTGCTGAGGAAATCCAAAGCCGTGGTGTTGGTGCCCGGCCTATTCAAAGGCGGATTCATAATCGGCGGCAAATACGGGGTGGGATTGGTTTCGGTCCGGAACCCGGACGGAAGCTGGAGCGCACCTGCATTTGTGATCATGGGTGGGGCGAATATCGGTTTTCAGATCGGCGGCGAAGCAATGGATTTGTTGCTGGTGGTTATGCGCCAAAGAGGATTGGACGGGCTCCTTCAGAATCAATTCAAGTTCGGGGTGGACGCCTCAGTGGCCGCCGGTCCCATGGGGCGCCAGACCGAGGCATCGGTTACCGCCGCCAGCTACAAGGCCGATGTATATTCATATTCCCGGGCCCAGGGATTTTACGCCGGGGCTACAGTGGAAGGCGCTGCCATGGAATTTGACCGTAAAACCAACAAAAATTACTATGGACGCGAACTTACCCCCCGGCAGATCCTTTTGGAGAAGAAGGTGCCGCACACTCCGGAAGCCAAGGAACTGGCAGCTGCTCTAGCCGAGTTTTCCAAATAGGTTGGAGCCATAGCCGGCCAGCCGTCTCAAGCAAGGCCTAGGCGCCTGTCTTGGTGATTACTTAGGCAGGCTCCTAGCCTGGACATTTCATAAGTTTCAGGCTAACAGGTGCCGCAGCCCTTTTCCCGGTGGTCGTCATACCAGGATCGGATCAACTGTTTGCGTTCAGGCGGTTCCAGATTCAAAATGCGGCCGATCTCCGCCTTGGTGACGATTCCGGTGAAGTAGGCGAATTTGCACAAATAAACCAAGGTACTCAGGTTAAGGCTTTTTTTCTTTTGATCAAGCCATTGCTCTACGCCTTGGGCCTTTATGCGGGCAATCAGGCTTTGGCAAAGCCCGGGTATTATTGGGTCATTGTCAGTTAGCATGTTCATGGGCCTAATGGTGGATGTGGCTATAAGCGCTGATTTTACCCCGAGGTTTTGGGTGCGGCAAGCGGGCAAATAGGGCTGTGTTTTTTTGTTGACACCTTAGAATGGTTTATATAGTCTCGGACATTGTGAAGACGGGGACATGCAATCCCCAGGTTGTTCACATACATAAAACCCTTTCCCCAATGCAGGTATGGGGCGCCTCTGTTAATGAGGTTTAAGCTCCAAAGGGGGTCAAGGTGCCGGGAGGGGCCATGCTGCCTGCTTGCACTGGGGATTAGGAGGGCGGAGAGCCTTCCCCGTCGGGTTGCGGGCCGGCGGAGGGTTATAATTTTTTTCCGGCTCCGCCAGGGGTTGACCGGCGGGGCCGGAAGCGGCAATTTAAGTTTTTTCTACTATCTGTCAACTATTTAGGAGGAAGCAGCTAATGGCGAAAAAGCATCCCACTCCGATGCTGGATGAGCTGGAAAAGGGGCCATGGCCGAGCTTCGTTACCGACATTAAGCATTTGGCTGAAAGCGGTAAGGATGCCTGTGCCGATCTCCTGGGCCAACTCGAGCTTTCGTACAAAGACAAGGAAGGCCACTGGAAGCACGGCGGCATAGTCGGTGTGCTCGGCTACGGCGGGGGCGTAATCGGCCGTTATTCGGACGTCCCTGATCTCTTCCCTGGCGTGGAGCACTTCCACACCCTGCGCGTCAATCAGCCGGCCTCCAAGTTTTACAAGACTGAGCGTCTGCGCGAGATCATCGACATCTGGAACCGGCGGGGCAGCGGCATGCTCAATATGCATGGCTCCACCGGCGATATCATTCTGCTGGGCGCCTTTACCGAGGAACTGGAGCCCATCTTCGCCGAGATGACCGCCAAAGGTTGGGACTTGGGAGGCTCTGGTTCGGCACTTCGCACTCCCTCTTGCTGCGTGGGCAAGGCGCGTTGCGAGTGGGCCTGCATTGACACCCAAGACATCTGCTACAACCTGACCATGGAGTTCCAGGACGAGCTTCACCGTCCGGCCTGGCCCTACAAGTTCAAGTTCAAAGTGGACGGATGCCCCAACTGCTGCGTGGCCTCCATAGCCCGCGCCGACTGCTCCATCATCGGCACCTGGCGCGATGAAATCCAGATCGATCAGAAAGCGGTAGCCGCCTATGCCGGGGGCGAGATTGCAGCCAACGGCGGCGCCCATGGTGCTGACACTAAACTGGACATCCAAAAGGACGTGATTGATCTGTGCCCCACCCAGTGTATGGCTTATGACGGCGGCAAGCTCAGCATCAACAATGCGGAATGTTCCCGTTGCATGCACTGTATCAACTTGATGCCCCAGGCCTTGAAGCCCGGCAAAGACACCGGCGCCACCATCCTGGTGGGCGCCAAGGCCCCCATCCTGGAAGGCGCTCAGATGAGTTCGTTGGTCATTCCCTTCATCAAGATGCAAGAGCCCTATGACGAATTCAAGGACTTCGTCGAAAAGATGTGGGATTGGTGGGATGAGAACGGCAAGAACCGCGAGCGTATCGGCGAGCTGATCCAGCGCTTGGGCTTGGGTGCGTTTTTAGAGGCCTGTGAGCTTAAGCCCGATCCGCGCATGGTAAAGGAACCGCGCAGCAACCCCTACATCTTCTATAAAGAAGAAGAGGTGCCGGGCGGCTTTGAGCGCGATATCGAAGATTACCGCAAGATTCATGCTCGCTAGCCGGGTTTATAAGGAGGTTATATAAAAATGGCAGAACGAATCACTGATATCGGACCGCCCAAATATGACGAGATGTGGCCTGATGTAATCAAGGATAACTACGGCAAGTGGAAACACCACGAGATCGTGGAACCCGGCGTTTTGAAACACGTCTCCGAGACCGGGGCCGAGCTCTACACCGTACGCTGCGGCGGCACCCGCCTGATGACCACCTTGCACTTGGAAAACATATGCAAGATTGCTGATGATCATTGCGGCGGATACTTTAGGTTCACCACCCGCAACAACATCGAGTTCATGGTTGACAGCGCCGAGAAGCTGGAGCCTTTGAAGAAGGCTCTGGATGACAATGGCGCCCTTCCTCGGGGAGGCACCGGCGCCGGCATCACCAACATCGTGCACACCCAGGGCTGGGTCCATTGCCACACCCCGGCTATCGACGCCTCCGGCGTGGTCAAGTCGGTGTTGGACGACCTGTTCGAGTACTGGAACTCCCACAAGCTGCCGGCCCAGGTGCGCATCTCCCTGGCCTGCTGTCTGAACATGTGCGGCGCCGTGCACTGCTCGGACATCTCCATTTTGGGCGTGCACCGCAAGCCCCCGGTGGTCGAGCACAGCCACCTGGATAAGATGTGTGAGATCCCCACCACCATCGCCGCCTGCCCCACCGCGGCCATCAAGCCGACCAAGGTGGATGATTATAAGAGTGTGGCCGTGAATGCGGAGCGCTGCATGTTCTGCGGCAACTGCTACACCATGTGCCCGGCCATGCCTCTGGCAGACGCAGCGGGCGACGGCATCGCCTTGTGGGTGGGCGGTAAGGTGAGCAACTCCCGCTCCATGCCCATGTTCTCCAAGCTGGCGGTGCCCTTTATCCCCAATGAGCCGCCGCGTTGGCCCACCACGGTCAAGACCATCAGAAAGATCGTAGAGACCTACGCCCAGGACGCCATGAAATATGAGCGCGTAGGCGAATGGATCAACCGGATCGGATGGGAGCGCTTCTTCGAGAGAACTGGCCTTGAGTTCTCCCACCACCATATCGATGACTACCGCTTGGCCATGACCACCTGGAGAACCTCCACTCAGTTCAAGTTCTAAATCTCCAGGAGAAAGCCAGCGGTTTTCGCTGAGAATAAACCCCTGCTACCCGGGACCGAAGGTCCCGGGTAGCGCCTTTAGCAGGCTGCTTTTTAACAGCCTGCTAGGCGGGCCATGGACGGCCCGCCAAATTGCGCAGGCCCAAAAGGCCAAGCAATTTGAGCAATATGGCAAAACCGCGCTTTTGCCATATTGCGGTTGAAAAAGGCTAGGATGGCCTTTTTCAACAACCTGCAAGGAAACAGCTCATGGCCAAAGCCCTGCCAAGGCTGGTGGTGGCCGCCCTGCGCGGCGGCTCGGGCAAGACCACCCTGTCTCTGGGAATAATCCAGGCCCTGCGCGACCGGAGGGTATCCGTGGCTCCCTTTAAAAAGGGGCCGGATTACATTGATCCCTTCTGGCACAGCGAGGCGGCGGGGCATCCCTGCCGCAACTTGGATCCTTTCCTTATGGGGCGGGAGCAGGTTGTGCGCGCCTTTGGCCATTTTGGGGAGGGGTTCGGCGCCGCCGTGGTGGAAGGCAACCGGGGCCTGTACGACGGCAAGGACGCCAAAGGCAGCTATTCCACGGCTGAGCTGGCCAAGCTGCTTAAGTCGCCGGTTCTTTTGGTTGTGGATTGCGCCATGGCCAGCCGCACCGTGGCGGCGGTGGTGCTGGGCTGCCAGCAGTTCGACCCCGCCCTCAACCTGGCCGGAGTGGTGCTGAACCCCGTGGCCAACCCCCGCCAAGAGGCTGTCATACGCCGGGCGATCGAGGATTCCACCGGCCTGCCGGTGCTGGGGGCTGTGCCCCGCCTGGACATGGATCTGCCCCAGCGGCACATGGGCCTGGTGCCGCCCCAGGAGCACAAGGCCGTTGCTGAGGCCCTGCACCAGGCCGCCCGCAGCGTGGCCGCTCACGTGGATGTGGAAGGCGTGTGGCAGCTTATGTCATCGGCTCCGCCCTGGGATTTTGTGGGCCCTCCCCAGGGCCTGGCTCCTGCCCAGGAGCCCGCCGGCGGCAGGCCCACCATAGGAGTGATCCTAGACAGCGCCTTTGGCTGTTATTATCCGGAAAATCTTCAGGCCCTGGAAAACTTCGGGGCCAAGGTGGTGTACTGCTCCGCCCTGGCTGACTCTCATTTGCCTGAGGTGGATGCGCTCTACCTGGGGGGAGGGTTCCCTGAGACCCATGCCCAGCGTCTGGCTCATAACCGGACTTTCCGGGAGTCAGTCAAACGGGCCGCCCAGTCCGGGCTTCCCATCTACGCCGAGTGTGGCGGGCTTATGTTTTTAGGGCGCAATTTGGTGGTTGAGGGCAAGATCTATCCCATGACCGGGGTTTTTCCTCTGGATTT
>JASFOZ010000140.1:0-8903 GCA_050116255.1 Desulfarculaceae bacterium | reverse complement strand
CCCGGCCTGGCGGGTGGTGGAGGGGTTGTGGCTGGCCCAAACCCACGGCTATCCCAAATTCATCTGCGAGCAGTCGCCCTACAACATCTTGGACCGGCGCATAGAAAACGACCTGGTGGCCATGTGCCAGGCCTACGACCTGGGGCTGGTCTGCTGGTCCCCCCTGGCACAGGGGGTGTTGGCGGGAAGATACCAGGACGCGGCCAAGATACCTCCCCGCAGCCGGGGGGCCTGGAAGGAAATTTACGGCCAGCGCATAACCCAAAGAGGTATAGAGGTCGCCGAAAAGCTGGGCCAATTGGCCTCGGACAAGGGTTGTTCCCTAGCCGCCCTGGCCGTGGCCTGGGTCCTGGCCCAGCCAGGCGTCACCGGCACCATCATCGGCCCCCGCACCCAGGAGCAGTTTTCAGACCTTCTCAGCGCCGCTGACATGAGGCTGACCCCGGAAGACCTTGAATTTTGCGACCAACTGGTGCCCCCGGGTCAATTCGTGTCAGATCATTTCAACACCTCGCGCTGGACCAAGCCGGTCAAACTCGATTAACCCGCACCCCGGCAAATACATTTTCAAAGACCGCCTTAAACAAATGCCTGCTAATGAAAACTCAGGCCCAGATCCCCTTTATCTTCTGTCCACAGAAGGGGCATTTGCCTGCCTTTAGGCGCATCTCGCCCACCATGTAGCCGATGTGCTGGATAAGCAGCCTGCCGCACTGGGGACAATAGGTGTTCTGCCCGGCATGGCCGGGAACGTTGGCAATGTAAACATGCTTCAGCCCGCAGCTAAGGGCCGCGTCCCGGGCCTTTTCCAGGGTGGCCACCGGGGTGGGGGGCAGGTTGGCCAGTTTATAAAGGGGATAGAAACGGAAGAAATGCAGGGGCGTGTAAGGGCCTAGCTCATCTTTAAGCCAGCGGCACATCTTCTTTATCTCAGCCGTGTTGTCATTTAAGGTGGGCACGATGAGGTTGGTTATCTCCAGATGCACTTTACTGCGCTTTAGTATCTTCAAAGACTCCAAAACCGGGGCCAACTCTCCGCCGCAATATTTGCGGTAATAGGACTCGTTAAACCCCTTGAGATCAATGTTGGCTGCGTCCAACACCTGGCAGAGCCGCTTCAGGGGAGTAGGATTGATATAACCATTGGAATGCATCAGGCTCAGAAGGCCTTGCTCCTGGGCCAGGGCGCCGATCCGGAGCATATATTAGTAGAAAACCACGGGCTCCAATGCCACCGAGCGCAGCCGGTTTTGCCTCGCCCTTTTAATGACCTTCCTGGGAGGCAGTTCCAGGTTGAAAACGCTCTCCGGAGGAGCCTGGGAGATCTCCCAATTCTGGCAAAACTGGCAGTGCATATTGCACCCCACAGTGGCCACGGTCAGAGAAAAGGTTCCGGGCAGGACGTGAAACAGGGGCAGAGTTCACACCTGACCCGGCCTTCAGCCAATTGCGAGAAAAAAGGGGGAAGTTCTGTTTTGACCAGGCCCAACTTAACAAGCTGGGACAGAGCCTTTTGGGGAAAAAGCCACCAGGGAGAAAAGGCCAAAGCACCCAGGCCCAGGGCGCATTTGCTTAAAAACTGCCTTTTGTTCAAGGGGGTTCGCGGCGGCACCTTGGAAATGCCTCCCCGCCTGAGCGACGTTGGCACTCAAATACTTATGGTTTGGGTTTGCCCCTGAGTCTCGTGTAAATTATGCCTGACATCCGCCTGGTTTCGGCGCTGAAAATGAATGGAAGCCGCTGAGGTAAAGGCTGCCTGTTCAACTTCGGGGCCTACCCCGCCCCCGCCTTTTGCCAGGTATGAACCAGCCAAACAAGACTGTCTCCAATATCATCCTGACTTTGTCCCCCAGAGAATACCCGGCCTTGACCGAGTCAGGCGCCTCTTGGGTCTTGGCCAAGAAATCTTCAATTATCTCTTTAGCCAGGTCGAATTGCCCCTCCGGGACCATGATGGTCTTGACATTGAACATATCAATAGGCGGCCCGATTTTCAGGGCGCCGAAATGATCGTTATGAACAAAGTACTCAATGCCCTCCCCTTCGAGCAGGCTTATGATAAGGGCCAATTCGGCATCATTTTCCGGAGAAAAGACTTTTTTCATGTGTTTCCAATCGCCTAAACGATTCAATACCAACCTGGGCTTGCCAAATACAGTCCTTAATCGTTTTCCTGCCTTATGGCTGAATACGATTCTTTTAATCTGCGCATAAAACCGGCGGCATCGTTTTTATAGTACGGCTTGTTCGCTTTGGGCCCTATGGCTTTGATATAGCAGTCCTCGCATAACACCTCAGAAGCCAGACTCCTTATGTCCTCTTTAGCGACCGGCTTTTGGCACTTGCTGCAATAGTGCAACTGCTTGTCTCCTCTGAAGGCCATGATTCTTTTCCAAACCAGTCAACCAGAAGGTTCCAGTGGTGTCCAGGTTTGCTTGTTCCATAGTCACTTGGCCCCTCTCTCAGGCCTGGCCCATACCCCTGCGCATAAATATAACCCGCCCCGGCCCTCTGCTGTATAAATATCACCCGCCTCAACCATCCCCCTCATTCCGGCCCGGCGCCAAGGTTTCAGGCAAGCTATTGCTTTGGTTGGCAAGTACCTCATGACTACCAAACCAGCACTAATTGGCACGATTCCTGCTTAATCCTAATAACTAGGAAGGAATTCGCCCCTGGGGCAGAAAATCATCAGGAGAGAACCATGGCCCACATAGCCTGCAAAGAATCAACCACCCCTGTACGCCAGCAAAAGAGGGCTGTCACTCCCTTGGCCAAGGTAGTGAGTTCCTTACAGGATCTCCTTGGCGACGACGAGCTGGTGGTAACGGTGCTTACCTCCATGTTGGCGCAAGGTATCATCAAAACCCGCCCGCGAGGCCATCTGCAGAAGTGCCTGGAGGGGAACCCCCTTTGATGCGATATAGAGCCTGCGCCTACCCCATGCCGAATCCCGGCAACCCCGGGCTACTAAGTAATTCCGGTCAGTTGGGGGCTCCTCCCTGTACCCAACCCACGTAATAATAAAAAAAGAGCGCGGCTGTACTCCCCGATGCTAGGTCCTTGGCATAAGGCGGCACCATTGCAATCAGGGCTGTTTCCACCCATGAGGCGGAGCCCATGCCATTTTTGGGTCAGGCCAAATCAGGATGCAGCATCATGAGTTCCGGAAGGTGCCGGTTACCCTGCCGTAATCACTAACTCACACATTGCCCGCCATCTCTGGCTCACAATCTGGCGAGCTATCATTGGGGCTCCAATGATAGCCCGGTTAAGGTCTTGGAACACATGGACCGGCTTTTACGGTTTAAGGTATTGATCTATTATCTTTTGCCGTATATTGGCAGTGTCATTAATCTTGTGTAAGCAGCCATTCATGAGAGCTTCCATCTTTATACTAGGATCACACCATGGCCGTTAATGATGATTTGTCCTATCGATTAAGAAGCCTTTATAACATACCGATGATTTCGTTAGAGGTACTGATTTGCCCCAGGTTGGGTAAAATGTTTTGCATGCTGAAGTCATGCACTTCCTGATTCATGCTGGAGCAGCAATCATCGAGGATGATTAGTTTGTAATCGTCATCTGATGCGTGTCTGGCCGTTGCCTCGATAACATAGTTCGTGGCGACTCCGGTCAATATCAGGGTATCAACATTAGCTTCATTCAAAATCTGTTTTAGATTGGTTCTATGGAATGCATTAATGCGATTTTTTTCAACAATAGCCTCACCTTCCATGGGCTTGATGAACTCATGAACCTCACCGCCCCACGAGTTGAGGTCACAAGCCTTCAACTCTGATACGGCAGCCAAAATGGGTGTGTGATTGCCTTTTACCTCGGCCTCGAAATCACGCATGCCGAACTTGACATACACAACTTTCATTCCAACTTGCCTAGCTTTATCGAGGACCTTTTTGATGTTCTGAAGGATGTTTCTTTCCTTTGCGTGGGCGGGTGATCCAAAATCTTTATATTTTCCCTCTTCATGAACAATATCATTTTGTACATCCATAATGAGCAGGGCCGTTTTGTCTTTTTCTATCGATGTCATTTTAAAACTCCCTTTTCGTGTTTGTTACTAAGTGGACGGCCTATCTGTACAGAACTGCCCTCTTTTATCGCTGGAGGTCGGTGCAGTCAAGAACAAGATTCAACAGCAGCCGGGCTCCATTCCTTTTTCAGGAAAACCGCCTTCAATGGTGGCCGGCTCCTTGAATCCATCCTCGGTTGGCCCGATGATGGTCACCTCAAAACGGACGTTGTAATGAAGACCGTCAACGCAGCGATTGCCGGCTAGATCTCGCCGCTGGCATTGTTCCAGATATTGCTGTCAGCGGAAATCAGATGATTCCCAATAGGGACAACCCGTCCCTGAGCAGCAAAATGGCAAACCCCAGCAGCAGGGCGCCCAGAACCCGCATGATGTAAACATAGGGCCTGCCGCTGATAAAAGACCTGGCCTTGCCGCTCAAGAGGGCCAGGGGGATTTTTGTCCCCACCAGGCAAAAAAGAAAGCTGACCCCAAAAGCAACTCCGCCGGTCCAGCCTTCGCTGGAAAATTTCAAAATCTGGGGCACGCCCACAGTCAACCAGAACAAATAGGGATGGGGGCTCAGGAGATTCACCAATACCCCTTTGCGGATGGAACGGACCTGGCTTGCCGTCTCCGCAATCTCCAGGCCCTTGAAGCGCAGGTTGTCAAAGGCCAAATGAAATACGAAAACCGCCCCGGTCAGCGATATTATGGCCAGAAGAACATCAAACCTGGCCGCCTGTCCCACCAGATAGAGGCCCGCAATAATGATGGGGACATCGGTGAAAAGCGGCGCCAGAGCGGCCTTGCAGCCCTCCAGGGCTGAGTAGCGTAGTGTACTGCTTATCACCAATAAGGTCAGCGGCCCCGGGGTCAAGCCGGCTGCCAATCCCAGAAGAGCCCCGGTGCTGATTGCTTCAAACATGTCCGGTCCTGATAAAATTTAGCATCAACTTTGGTCTGGAGCAGGGCCCCTGCCTTCCGGCCCAGGTGCCGGCATCTGTCTTTCCACCGGCCACTTGCGAAAGGCGAACACATACATCATCACCAGGTTGACCAAGGGGACAAGGCTGACCAGGGTCCACCAGCCCGCATAGCCTGCCTTCTGCAAGAGCCTGGCCTGCATCCACAAAGTGAACACTAAAAGCGAGATGTAAAAAAGAGACGTCAAACCGCCGAATGCTGATTCCATCATGACGGCACCTCGCTAGCCACGGGAACGGGCCGGCCATTGGCCCCAGCCCAACAGGGCGCACAGGGCTGGATAGCCCAATAGAGGAACAAAGACCAGAAGCGACCACCAGGGCGCAAATCCCGCCTTTTGGCAGACCTTCCAGGCCGGAATCAGCAATAGCACCGACCAGATGATGTATAAGTGGAAGTTGAATTCCATGTGCGACTCCTCCAGGGGATGAGGGCCGGTTACCCACCCAGGCGGCGGCCAGCCCTGAATATCAGAGTTACAGGGCCATAGTACCGGTTCAGCCCCCGGATCCGCCACCCCTGCCATTTCCGGCCAAGGGAAAAACCCCGGCACTGGTGAATTGTCATCTACAGGTGCCGGACGGCCAATCTTGCGTTCATAGGGCCTTTACTGCGGACGGCCCGGTACTATCTTCCCGGGCCGTCTTTAGCCTTGGCTGGCTTGTTAAGCCTTTTATTGGCCTACAAGGAGCCCTCTTGATCCTTTAATCCGAAGCCCACGATCTCATAGGTGGTGAAGTTGTCATGGTTTGGACCCAGGTGCTGGTAATAGCCGTACCCGTCCCAGGAATGGGTGACAGACCTCTCCGGCGGCTCCTGATAACCGTTGATAATGAAATTGAAAAAGTGAAAGTCCATCTGGCCGTTGCCCGTATGCTCTATCAGCAGGGCCTGAAATGAGTAAGGGCTCATATTGTATTCCTGCTGGGCAAAGGGCTGGGTGCGGGCATAGGCCACCATGCCGGTCTCTCCGGGTGTGCCCCAGGGGCGGGGGCTGCCGGGAAACTCCGCCTCCAGCATCAATCCGCCGGCATCGGCGGTTCCTTTTATGGGATAAGCGGTGGTGCCGAAGCTCACTGTCATGGTGGCCATGGGCTCAAGTTCAAACTCAGCGTAAACATCGAACTGCCAGAGGCTGCCCGCTATGGTGGACAAATCTTGGTAGTCTGCCGATGGCTCCCACCAGGTCGAGGCCGGGCACAGGGAAGGAGCCAAAAGCAGGCTCACAATTATCAGGCTTGCGGTAATTCTTGTAAGGCGCATCTGAATCCCTCCTCATCAAGCGGTTTTTAGTAGCCTTTCCCCTCCTTTGAGCAAGCCTGATGCCAAGGTCCACGCATAACGTTGGGGTAGCGATATAGCATGCCATAATCACTAAATAAAATGCCGTCCGGCACCCCTTTTCCTACCAAGGCCCTGGTGGCGCTCGAAACGGCAAAATGACGATATTTAGTTAATACGACAGATTTATGAGGAAAGGAGCCCGCTGCCTGGTTAGATCTCTTTTTTCAAGGCATTAAAATAAGGCGGCGCAGGTCACCAGCGCGGCGGCCTCGGAGACCTCTATGGCCGCGCCCAGGTTATCGCCGGTGACGCCCCCCAACCGGCGCATATACCACTGTCCCAAGGCCGCGCCCACGGCCAGTGCGGCGCAGGCGGCAGCCATACCAGCCACGCCGGCGGCCAGCCCGGCCACGGCCAGGGCCGGTACTGCCGCTGCCGCCAGGCACCAAAATCCCTGGGCGCCGGAGACCGCCGCACCCAGGCCGCGTCCCGGCGTGGCCGCAGGCAAGAGCACTGACAAGGCGCAGGCCAGGGCCCGGGCCAGCCCCGGGGCCAACAGCAGCGCCCGCCACTGGTCCAGAGGCGGCAAAGAGGCCAAGGCCCCGAATTTAACCAACAGGATGCCGACCACCGCGCACAGCCCAAAGGCCCCCAGGCGGGTATCCTTCATGATCTCCAGGGCGCGCTCCCTGCTGGTGGTATGCACCAGGGCGTCGGCGGTGTCCGCCAGGCCGTCCAGATGCAAAAAGCGGCTCAGGGCTCCCCAGAGCAGCACCAGCACCCCGGCCCCGGCCAAGGCAGGCAGAACCAGAGCCAAAAGCCAGGAAGCCGCAGCCAGGCACAGGCCCAATATTATTCCTACAGCGCCGTACCAGGCCCGGGACTTGGACATATCCTCCGGCCCCGCGCTCAGGTCCGGGCGCAGGGTGATAATGGTCAGAAACTGGAGTGCCAACAAAAAAGGCTTCACCTTATCAGCCTACTCCTCTTGGTTGGAGACCCCGGCTGACTCAAAGGTGGCCATCTCTTTATAGATGGCCACTGCTGCGCGCACCACAGCCAGGGCCAGGGCTGCACCAGTGCCTTCGCCCAGGCGCAGCTTCAGGTCCAAAAGCGGCCTAAGTCCCAGATCCTGGAGCATGGCCTGTTGGCCTATCTCCACCGAGGTATGGCCGGCGATGAAGTAGTGCCTTGCCTCTGGGCAGATTCGGGCCGCACAAAGGCAGCCGGCGGTGGAGATCAGGCCGTCCAATATAACCGGGATGCGGTGGGTGGCGGCCGTAAGGGCAAAACCGCAGATGGCGGCGATCTCCAGCCCCCCCAGGGCGGCCAGCACCCCCAAGGGATCGTTGGTATCGGGTTTGTGCAATTCCAGGGCCTGGGTGATGTAGGCAACCTTGTTCTTAAAGCCTTGGCTGTCCAGCCCGGTTCCCCTGCCTGTGACCTCAGAAGGGGGCAGGCCGGTGAAGGCGGCGGCCAGGGCGCTGCTGGCGGTGGTGTTGCCTATGCCCATCTCGCCGGGGATAAGCAGATCAATCCCTTCGGCAATAAGGTCTGCCGCCACCTTGGCCCCGACCTCAATGGCCTGCATGGCCTGATCCCTGCTCATGGCCGGCCCCTGGAGCAGGTCAACGGAGCCCCGGGCCACTTTGGCCCGGATCAGGCCAGCGGTCTCGGGAAAATCATAATCCACGCCCACGTCCACCACCAGCACCCCTGCCCCCACCTGCCGGGCGATGGCGTTTATGCCCGCCCCTCCGGTCACAAAGTTCATGACCATCTGGGCGGTGACCTCCCGGGGAAAGGCGCTGACCCCGGCCAAGGCGGCGCCGTGGTCAGCGGCAAACACCGCCACCGCCGGACGCGGCTGGGCCAGGTCCAGGGTGCCGCGCATAACGCATAAGTCCCGGGCCAAATTCTCCAGCCGGCCCAGGGAGCCCGGGGGCTTGGTAAGGTTGTCTAAATGGGCCTGGGCCTTCTCGCCCAGGCTGGGGTCAGGGGCGATGACTTGTTCTGTGATTGCACTCAGGCGTTCCATGTTGTTTACACTCCGATCACATCTTCGGTCCTTTTAGGACCAGGGGCAGTCCAGCCGTAACCAATACCACTTTCTGACAGACCTGGGCCAGCCTGCGGTTGAGGCCGCCGGCCAGGTCGCGGAAAGACCTGGACAGGGCGTTGCCGGGAACGATTCCCATCCCCACCTCGTTGGAAACCAAGATTAAGTCACCCTGCAGGTTGGGCAAGGTTTGGATCAAATCCTCAAAACGGTCTTCAATCCGGGACTGACTCAGACCGGACACAGTCATCAGGTTGCTGAGCCAAAGGGTCAGGCAATCCACCAGGAGTATGGAATCCGGCCTATCCGCCTTTTTCAGGGCAGGGACCAGCTCCAGGGGCTCCTCCAGGGTGGACCAGTCCGGACCTCGCTCGGCCTGGTGTCTCTGGATGCGCCGGGCCATCTCCGGGTCTTTGGCCTCGGCGGTGGCGATAAACACCCGCCGGGCATAGTCGCCCTGTTCCGCCAAGCTCAAGGCAAAAGAACTTTTACCGCTCTTGGCCCCGCCTAAAATAAGGGCATGTTCTGACATGGAGG
>JASFOZ010000139.1:0-8910 GCA_050116255.1 Desulfarculaceae bacterium | reverse complement strand
AGTCAACATCTGCTGCTCGCCGCCGGAGAGAGTCATGGCCAGCTGCTGCCGCCTCTCTTCCAGGATGGGGAAAGTCTCGTAAATCGTGTCCAGGCGTTTTTGCAGATCCTTGGCATGGCCCTTGAGCAGATAGGCTCCCATCTCCAGGTTTTCCAACACGGTCATCTGAGGAAACACCCGGCGTCCCTCCGGTGACTGGGAGATGCCCAGCCTTACGATTCCGGCCGGGTTCAAATCAGCCAAGTTGTTGCCGTCAAAGGTGATTTTGCCGGCACTGGGCCTTTGAATACCGGAAATGGCCTTTATCAGAGTGGTCTTGCCGGCCCCGTTGGCACCGATCAGGGCCACGATCTCACCTGCCTCAATCCCCAGGGAAACTTGATGCAGCGCCTGGATGTGGCCGTAGAAAACGTCTATGCTTTCCACCTCAAGATGCATCGAGGAATTCCTCTCCCAGATAAGCCTTGATAACCTTTTCGTCCTTTTGAATTTCTTCGGGGGGACCCTCCGCAATCTTCTCTCCGTAGTCCAGGACTGCGATGCGGTCTGATATCCCCATGACCAGGTTGATGTTGTGTTCGATGAAGATGATGGTGATATTCATCTCCTCGTTGATCTGCATGACGGTCTCGACGCATTGCTCGGTCTCGGATGGATTCATGCCGGCGGTGGGTTCGTCCAGAAATAGGATCTTCGGTTCCATGGCCAGGGCGCGTGCGATCTCCAGCTTCCGCTGCTCACCATAGGAAAGGCTCTGGGCCATGTAATCGCCTTTTTCCCGCAGATAAAAATAATCCAGGACTTCATCCACCCGCTTCAAGGTTGAAGCTTCATTCCTGCGGTTTCGCGGAGTCTTAAACAAGGCGTCCAAGAAGCCGCCTTTACACTTCATTTGGCTGGACACGATTATGTTTTCGCGAACGGTCATCCAGGGAAACAAGCGGATGTTTTGAAAGGTGCGGGCGATTCCCATATAGGCCATGCGATGGGGAGGCATGCCGTCCACCCGCTGATCGCCAAGGTATATCTCGCCGCTGTCAGGAGTATAAAAACCGGTGATCAGGTTGAAGAAGGTGGTCTTGCCGGCTCCGTTGGGTCCGATGATACTGAATATCGCCCCCGGCTCCACCTCAAGATCGACGTCCTTGACCGCGGTGATTCCACCGAACCTTTTGTTAAGCCCTTTGACCTTGATCAGAGGGTCCATAACAACTCCCTAAAGCTTCGCCAGGTCTTCGGTTATCTTGTTGGCGCTTTGCACCACCAGCTTTTTAGCCCTCTCCAGGTTTGCGCCCTCCATACGGGGGACTGGCCCCACCACGCATACGCCGGCTATGATGCCGAGCTTGGCGCTCACGATGGGGGCTGCCACCGCGCGGGCACCCCAATCTGTCTCTTGGTCACTGTAGGAATAACCTTGGCTTTTGATTTCGCGCAGGTTCTGTTTGAGTTTTTCAGTTTCGATAATTGTGTTGGGTGTAATCGGAACCAGCTTCACCCGCGCCAGAATGGAGTCTATTTCCGAATCCGGCAATTGCGCCAGCAGGACCTTGGCCGAAGCGCCGGAGTACAGAGGAAGGTAGGCTCCGCGTTGCATGCTGAATAAAAGACCTGACTCAGGACCGACTCTTTCCAGGCAGTAAGCCACCCCGGAAGAAAGATAAGATAAGATCACGGTCTCTTTCATGTCCCGGGCCAGTTCCCGCATATGGGGCAAGGCCACCTCGCCGATCCTGACCTGTGATTTGACCAAGGACCCCAACTCCATGAACTTCATTCCCAAACGGTAGCGTTTGGTATTGGGCTCATAGTCCAAAAAGCCGCGCTCCCTTAGGACGGCCAGGTACTTGTAGGCCGAACTGCGCGGCATACCCAGGGATTGGGATATCTCGCTGAACTCCAGAAATTCCTTTCGATCCAGGAACAACTGGATAATGTCCACCGCTTTGTGAAGGGATACGAACTTCATGCTGGTGTCTCTCTTTTTGAGACTGAATAATCAAATTATGAGACTACATTAAAAAAACCAAATTCCCTTGTCAATAGAAAATTTTGGGTTCCGGCTGTTTCGGGATATGGTTTTGCCGGCTATATTTCTGTAATGTTTAAAATAATTAACATTTAAATTTCTTAAGAATTTCAGGGGCGCGGCAAAGAACCTGATAATCCTTCCTAAAAATAAATAGGCGATTGCTAGGGTTTAATACCACAAACTGGGGCAGGCACACTGGCATGATCGGGCTTGCCGCAGGATGTGAAATGCTGGTTGACATTGGAAGATCGTCTAAATAAACTAACTTTAGTTTATTACCCCAGCCAGATGGAAAATGGATTTTAAAAAGGCCCATATAGCCGAGCCGGCCAGGCTTTCTGACCGCATCAACCAATTTTTAAGATTGGCTATTTTCAAGGGTGAATTAAAACCCGGCGACAAGCTGCCCACTGAGGAGCGGATCGCCAGTGATTTTAAGGTCAGCAAGGTCACCGTACGCGAGGCCTTGAGGCAAATGGAAGCCGAAGGGCTGATCGAAAAAAGGCGGGGAATACGCGGCGGCAGTTTCGTGGCCGAGCCCAATCACGCCAAGATCGGCGAACTTATTCTGACCTACATGCGCTGGGAGGCCATCACCCCCGAGCATCTGGCTGAATTCAGAATGCTCCTGGAACCTTTGCTGGCGGCCCTGGCCGCCCGCAACCGCACTGACGAGGACCTGGCCGCCATCAAAGAGAACATCGAAAAGTACCAAAGCCAATATGAGGCCGGAAAGTTGGATAGGACCCTGGCCACTGAGTTCCACCGGCTGGTGGCTGAGGCCTGTCATAATCCCATGATCAGCGCGGTCATGGCCGCGGTGGCTGAAGTCTTTATCGACATATTCGAGCGGGTTTCCATGACCCTTGAAGACTCCCGCATCGATCTGGACTACTGCCGGCGCCTCTATGACAGCCTGGTTGAGCAAAGGGCCGACGAGGCCAGAAAACTGATGGTGGACCATTTCCAGGTCTTACTGGAGATCCTCAGCCGTGAGCAGGTGGGGCCTTCCCTTCATCTGGGGAAGACCCCGGAGAGACCGGGTAAAGGGAATCAATAACCTTAAGGGGGGCGCACTGCGGGCTGGGTTCATTTATTAACAAATCCTCTAAGGATCGAATCCCTGCCCAACCGGCCGGGCTTTGACAGAGGCTTAGTAACAACCAGCGGCTGCTTTTATAAAAAGATTTTCCTTAGGCGGACGGGACCCAAGTAATCAGGGTTTGGAGAGCCCATATGAAAATCACCCAAGTTGAGGCCATTCCCATCAAAATTCCGCTGAAGCAGCCCTTTGCCATCGCTGTGGGCACCATAACCCACACCAACCATGTCTTGATCCGCATGAGCGATGACCAGGGCCGGGTGGGTTGGGGCGAGTCCATCACCTTTCATCCGGTTTACGGCTATGACCAAAGATCACTCTATCAAGTGGCCTGCGACCACCTGATACCGGCCGTGATCGGCATGGACCCCCGGGACATAGCCCAGCTGCACCATCGCATGGATGCGGCCATTCCCTACAACCTGATGGCTAAAACCGGCTTGGACATCGCGGCCTATGACCTGGCTGCACAGGCGGCCGGGGTGCCTATCCACGATCTCATAGGCGGCAGACGGGTAGACGCAGTGCCCCAGATCAGCCCTATTGGCCTGGACTCCCCAAAAGAGGCGGCCCGGGCGGCAAAGGAAAAGATTGGCCAGGGATTTAACACCATCAAAGTCAAAATCGGCCAAGAGGCTGCCCAGGACATCGCCCGGGTAGAGGCGGTGCGCAAGGCCGTGGGAGAGGAGATCGCCCTGCGGGTGGACGGCAACGCCGGCTACGACCGGGCCACGGCCCTGCACACCTTCCGGCGCATGGAACCAGTAGGCCTGGAGTGGATTGAGCAGCCCCTGCCCGGGTGGGACCTGGAGGGAATGGCTATGCTGGCCCGGCGGCTGGACACGCCCATCGCTGTTGACGAGAGCATGTACACCGACCACGACGCCCGCTTGTGCATTAAGTTGGGGGCGGCGGACGCAGTCAACATCAAGGTGGCCAAATGCGGCGGCCTCTACCGCTCCCAGAAGATCGCCGCTGTCTGCCAGGCGGCCGGGGTGCCCTGTTTCCTGGGCGGATGCATTGAGACCAGTGTGGGCACCGCCGCTGCCCTTCATTTTTACACAGCCACGCCCAATGTGGTCTCCAACACCGAGATCCACGGCTCGCCCTTCTATGTGGACGACGTGGCCGAGGAACCCTTCAGCGCGGTGAACGGAGCCCTGGCCGTGCCCAGCGGCCCTGGTCTGGGGATCAAGGTGGATGAAAAAAAGGTTCGCAAGTACCAACTGACTTATTGACCACGTTTCTGGAAAACTTGAGCGGTCCCCGCGCCCTTGAGCCCGGAGCTGCTATGCAAAAGAAGAAGGCTTTATTCAAGAAAGGAAAGAGATGACGCAACCTGGAATACTTTTCAACAACGGCAGGATCCTGGATGGACTCGGGGGGGTATGGGACTCGGGCTGGGCCCTGATCCGGGGAGAGCAAATCGAGGCCATGGGAGATGGCCCGGCCCCGGACCTGCCCGAGACGGTGGTCGACCTGAGCGGCCGCACCATGCTGCCCGGCCTGATCGACGCCCACGTTCATCTGGCCCTGGACGGTTCGCCCGACCCCATGAACAACCTGGCCAAGTCCTCTGTGCCAGTGGTAACCCTGCAGACGGCCCGTCACGCCCGCCAGACCCTGGAGGCGGGCGTCACCACCGTACGGGACCTGGGCTGCCGCGAGTTCATCGACGTGGCCTTTAGGGACGCTGTCAAGGCGGGCTTGGTAATGGGACCGGATATGCTCTGCGCCGGACAGATGATCTGCATCACCGGCGGCCACGGCTGGCAGGTGGGCTATGAAGCCGACGGCCCGGAAGAGGTCCGCAAGGGGGTACGGTTCCAAATCAAGTCCGGGGTGGATGTGGTCAAGTTCATGGCCACCGGCGGGGTTCTCACCAGGGGCGGCCGCCCGGGGATGCCCCAGCTTACTGCCCTGGAGATGGCCGCGGGCATAGAGGAGGCCCACCGGGTCGGCTTGAAGACAGCGGCCCATTCCCAGGGGCCGGAGGGAGCCAAAAACGCCGTGGCCGCCGGTATTGACTCCCTGGAGCATGGGGTGGACCTGGACCAGGAGGTCATCGACCAGATGGCCGAGCGGGGAGTCTTCGTGGTGCCCACCCTCAGCGCCCCCTTCAACATCCTTGAGGCGGGCCGGGACTCGGGCATCCCCCAGGAGTTCATCGACAAGACCGAGCGCATGGCCGAGATCCACCTGGACGGGCTTAGCCGGGCCAAGAAGGCGGGGGTCAAAATCGCCATGGGCACTGATGCGGGGACACCCTTCAATCAGCACGGCCAAAATGCGGCCGAGTTGGTTCATCTGGGCAAAATCGGATTCACTCCCATGGAGGCGATCACCTGCGCCACCTCCAGTGCAGCCGAGCTGTTGGGCATAGAGGAAACCGCCGGGTCCATCGCTCCGGGCAAACGGGCCGACCTGCTCATCGTGGAGGGAAACCCGCTGCAAGACCTGGCTCTGCTGACAGACCCTGGCCGGATCGTGTCTGTTTACAAGGCCGGGCGCAGGGTTGGTGCCTGATGAAAACGAACTTTAGCAAAAACCTAGATACACAGCGATCGGACCGGCGACAGCCTGGGCTTCAACCGACCGGTCGCCTCAACGCACACTCGGGAGGAAAAAAATGAAAACAAAAGCCGTTTTGCTGGTGGTCTTGTTGACGGCCGTCTTCATGGCTTCGGCGCCCTTTGAAGCTTCGGCCGAGGTAATCAAGCTCCGCTTCGCCCAAATCACCCCAGCCACTCACCCTTATTATTCCCAGATCAGCCAGCCCTGGGCCCAAGAGATCGAGAAACGGACCAAGGGCCGGGTCAAGATCACCCTCTATCCGGCCGGGGCCCTGGTGGCCGGAAACGTCATGTACAAAAGCACCATCTCCGGCATCACCGATATCGGGACCAGCTCCTTTGGCTGGGAGCGGGGCCGCCATCCGGTCATGTCCGGCTACACCTACATTCCCGGCTTCAAATCAGCCAAGGTAGCGGCCAAGGTGGCCAACCAGGCGGTGGCCAAGCTCAAGCTCAAGGAACTCTCTGACACCCATCTTCTCTTTATCCACGCCTGCGCCCCCATGCATATGTGGTCCAAGACGCCGGTCCGCACCCTGAAGGATCTAAAAGGCCTGGAGATCCGGGCCGCCGGACCCACCGGCAAGCTGGTCAAGTATATGGGCGGGGTCCCCATCAGCGCCACCCAGAGCCAAGCCTATGAGATGTTGTCCAAGGGCATCGTTAAGGCCTCCATCAGCTCCTTGGACGTGTTAAAGGGCTTTCGCCAGGCCGAGGTGGTCAAATACGTCACCCTGGCCTATTTCCATGTGGCCCCTTTCTTTGTCTGCATGAACCAGGGCAAATGGGACTCCCTGCCGCCGGATGTGCAGAAGGTCTTTACTGAAGTCAGCCAGGAATACATCGACATCGCCGGCGGGGTTTGGGACAAGGCCTCGGCCGCTGGCCTTGAGTACGCCAAGAAGCAGGGCTTGGAGATAATCGAGCTGTCGGACCAGGAGCGGGCCAAGTGGCACGCCGCCTACGCCCCCCTCCAGGAGCAGTACGTAAAGGACATGGAGGCCAAGGGGCTGCCCGGCCGCAAATTCCTGGAGACCGTCAAAACCCTAACCAAAAAATATCAATAAACCGCTAACTCGTTCCGGGCCAGGGGGCCGGCCCCTGGCCCGGAACCGCGGAGAGCCGGGATGAACCAAACCGCCAAGCCGGAAACAGGCATAAAAAAGGGCATGGAGAACTATCCCAGTGGCTGGCCTATTGCGCCGGAGGATTCCTGTTGGCCATGATGGTCCTGGTCAACGCCAACGTCCTGCTCCGGCCCCTGGGGTTGCCCATCTGGGGGGCCTACGAACTGGTGGGCTTTTTGGGCTCACTCACCCTTTCCCTGGCCCTTTTTAAAATCACCATGAACCGGGGCCACATGGCGGTGGAGGTGGTCACCTCCCGCCTGCCCCGAGGCCTTCGCCGGTTCCTGGGCCTGCTCGAGCGGGCCTTGGGCACCGCCGTCTTTGCCCTGGTGGCCTGGCGAAGCGCTTGCCTGGGTTGGGAGATCTGGCGTAGCGGCGAGGTCTCCCCCACCCTCTCCATGCCTTTTCATCCCTTTGTTTTCGGGGTGGCCCTGGCCTTTGGGGTCTCGGCCCTGGCCATGCTTCTGGACCTGGTCAGATACCGTGGGCCGGAGGAGAAATAATGGTGGAAGTGGTTGTCGGCGCCATTGGAATTATCGCCCTCCTGGTGTTGATCCTGGCCGGAATCCCCATCGGCATAGCCCTCCTGGTGGTCGGTTTTGTGGGCTTCGCCTACCTGGTCTCTCCGGTAGCGGCCCTGAGTCTGCTGGCTGAGGAGATATTTTTGACCCTCAGCTCCTACTCCCTGGCGGTGCTGCCTCTGTTTTTCTTGATGGGCCAGCTGGCCTATCAGGCCGGCATGAGCAAACGCCTGTTCGCCACGGCCTACTCCTGGATGGGGCATCTGCCCGGCGGCCTGGCCATGGCCGCTGTGGGCGGCTGCGCCGGGTTCTCGGCCATCTCCGGCTCCTCTTCAGCCACCGCCGCCACCATGGGCCTGGTGGCCTTGCCTGAGATGCGCAAGTACAAATACAACCTCTCCCTGGCCACCGGGTCCATCGCCGCCGGGGGGACCCTGGGCATCCTCATTCCTCCCAGCGTGGTCCTGATCATCTACGGCATCCAGACCGAGCAGTCCATCGGCCGGCTCTTTGTGGCCGGCATCCTGCCTGGCATTCTGCTTGCCTCCCTGTTCATTGTCACCATCTTTATCTTTTCCCTGAAGAACCGGGACCTAGCTCCCCAGGGGCCCCGGACCTCCTTCAAGGAAAAGCTGTACTCTCTGCCCGGCGCCTTGGAGGCCTTGATCCTGTTCGGGCTGGTCATGGGCGGTCTTCTGGCCGGCTGGTTCACCCCCACCGAGGCCGGCGGAGTGGGCTCCTTGGGGGCCCTGATCATCGGCCTGGTCCGGCGCAAGCTCAAGCTCCGTGACATCGGCCGGGCCGCCGTGGAGACGGCCTTGGTGGTGGCCATGTTATTTTTGATCCTGGCCGGGGCCATGATGTTCGGAAAGTTCCTGGCCGTGAGCCGCATACCCACAGAGCTGGCGGAATGGGCGGTAGCCTTGCCCTTCCCCAAGATCGTGATTCTGATCCTGGTCATGGCCATCTACGCCCTGGGCGGGTGCATCATGGACGCCCTATCCTTTTTGTTGGTCACCATCTCGGTCTTCTTTCCCATGGTAGTCCGCCTGGGCTACGATCCCATCTGGTTCGGGGTGATCATTGTTATTCTTTTGGAGATGGGGGCCATCACCCCGCCGGTGGGAATAAACGTCTACGTCATCAAGGGCGTGGCTCCGGACGTGGACCTGGGGCTGATCTTCAAGGGAGTCTTTCCCTTTTTCCTGGCCATGATCCTGTGCGTGATCATCTTGATACTCTGGCCCTCAATCGCCCTGGTTCTGCCCAGTCTTTGTTAGGGAGTTGCTGGACCAGACACCATTGCGTTTAAAAGTTGATTCACCTTAGGTTTCACTCATCTCTTCTATTAGCCGCTGCATCCAGTCGGCAATGGCCACATCGTCTTGGGGATAGAAGTCTGGGACATAGGGCTTGACATCCAACACCGGTGTGTTGTCGATGGCATCCAACCCGGCCACGGTCAAGACGTTTTCCCTCCGTGCGCACAACCTGACCACAGTCATGAGCACGGGATTGGGCCGGGCCGGACTGCAGGTGCAGAAAATTCCCTTCT